>SCRB01000723.1 GCA_004299545.1 Rhizobiaceae bacterium | reverse complement strand
AAGACGTCT
The DNA here is from genome assembly GCA_004299545.1 of Rhizobiaceae bacterium. GTDB lineage: Bacteria > Pseudomonadota > Alphaproteobacteria > Rhizobiales > Rhizobiaceae > Mesorhizobium_L. Next base: position 8,477 of record SCRB01000723.1, on the reverse strand, counting down.
CCCGCCTTCACCTCGGCGTTGCCCGCCAAACGAACGACGAGATTGCTGGTGGCGCCATCCGCGCCCTTGACGAGGCCGTGGGCGAGCGTATCGGCACCGAGGGTCTCCACCGCCAGGACCTTGAGTTCGATGTCGGCATTAAGGTCCTTGACCGGTACCAGATGTTCCGGCCGTACACCGAGATAGACCTCCCTGCCGGCGCCGGGAAGCCGCGTATTGCGCGGCTTGACGAACGTGCCGTCCGCCAATTGAAGGCCCTTCCCCGAAGCGCCGGCCACCGCAGGCAGGATATTCATCGCCGGCGAGCCGATAAAACCGGCAACGAAGATCGTCGCCGGCTCGCTGTAGACGTTCATCGGGGTGTCGATCTGCTCCGCCACGCCGGCGTTCATGACGATCAGCCGGTCGGCGAGCGTCATCGCCTCCACCTGGTCGTGCGTGACATAGAGCGAGGTGGTGCCGACCGAGCGCTGCAATTGCTTGATCTCGAGCCGCATCTGGACGCGAAGCTTGGCATCGAGGTTGGACAGCGGCTCGTCGAACAGGAAGGCGGCCGGATCGCGCACCAGCGCGCGCCCCATCGCGACGCGCTGCCGCTGGCCGCCGGAAAGCGCCCGCGGCTTGCGGTCGAGATAGGGTTTCAGTTCGAGCATCGCCGCCGCCTTGTCGACACGCTCGGCGATTTCTTCCTTCGACAGCCTGGCGATCTTCAGCCCGTAGGCCATATTGTCGTAGACGCTCATATGCGGATAGAGCGCGTAATTCTGGAACACCATGGCGATGTCGCGCTCGCGCGGTTCGAGGGTGTTGACCACGCGCCCGCCGATATCGATCGTGCCCGAAGTGATGGCCTCCAGGCCCGCGACCATGCGCAACAACGTGGACTTGCCGCAGCCCGACGGCCCGACGATGACGATGAATTCGCCGTCGTCGATCGCAACCGTCACGCCATGGATGACCTCCGTCTTGCCATAGCTCTTCTTCACGTCATTCAGTGCAATCGTCGCCATTACGATCCCTTGGAATTCATTTTTCGCTCTCGACGAGGCCTTTCACGAACCAGCGCTGCATCAGCACCACGACCAAGATCGGCGGCAGGATCGCGAGGATGCAGGTGACCATGACAAGGTGCCATTGCGTATCGGCGTCGGCGAACGAAATCATCTTCTTCAGGCCGATGATGATGGTGTTCATATCATTGGAGTTCGTGACCAGGAGCGGCCACAGATATTGTGTCCAGCCATAAATGAACAGGATGACGAAAAGCGCCGCTATGTTCGTCTTCGAAAGCGGCAGCAGGATATCGAAGAAAAAGCGCCACGGCCCTGCCCCGTCGACCCGCGCGGCTTCGACCAGTTCGGCCGGTATGGTCATGAAGAACTGGCGGAAGAGAAGCGTCGCCGTCGCCGACGCGATGAGCGGCAGGATGAGGCCGCCGAACGTATCGATCAGATGAAGTTGCACCATAACCTTGTAGGTTGGCAGGATGCGCACCTCGACCGGCAGCATCAGCGTGATGAAGATCATCCAGAAAAAAGTCATCCTGAACGGAAAGCGGAAGAAAACGATGGCGTAGGCCGACAGGATCGAGATGGCGATCTTGCCGACCGCGACGCACAGGCCGACAACCGTCGTATTGTAGAGAAGCCTTGCCGCGCTGACGCCGCCGATCTTCTGCACGCCGCCGAAGATCGCCTCGTAATAATTGTGCAGGAACTGGCTGCCGGGGATGAGCGGCAGCGGCGGGGTGAGGATTTCCTTGAGGCTGTGGGTGGAGGCGACGAAGACGTAGTAGATCGGGAACGCCACGATGACGATGCCGAGGATCAAAAGCGCATGCGCCACGATGCGGTTGGTGATGCTGGAGGTCATGCCGCCCTCACCCATAATGCACCTTGCGTTCGATATAGCGGAACTGGATGGCGGTGAGTGCGATGACGATGGCCATGAGGATGACCGATTCCGCCGCGGAATCGCCGAGGATCAGGTTGACGAAGCCGTCCTTGTAGACCTTGTAGACCAGGGTTTCCGTGGCCCTGCCCGGCCCGCCGCCCGTTACCGCGTCGATGATGCCGAACGTATCGAAAAGCGCATAGACGGTGTTCACCACAAGCAGGAAAAAGCTCGTCGGCGCCAGAAGCGGGAAGGTGATCGTCCAGAAGCGCCGTGTTTCCCCCGCTCCGTCGATCGCGGACGCCTCAAGCAGTGATTTCGGGATCGACTGCAAGCCTGCGACGAAGAACAGGAAATTGTAACTTACCTGCTTCCACGACGCAGCGGCGATCAGGAGCACCATGGCCTGGCCGCTGTTGAGGAGCGGGTCCCAACTGATCCCCGTCCAGCGCAGCGGCAGCGCCAGCGTCCCGAAATACGGGTTGAACATGAACAGCCACAGCATGCCGGCGATCGCCGGCGCCACGGCATAGGGCCAGATCATGAGCGTGCGGTAGAACGCACGACCGAAGATGACCTTTTCCGCCATGACGGCCAGAAGCAGGGCCACCGCCATCGAAATCACGGCCGTGAAAACGGAAAAGATCACCGTGACTTCGAGTGAATTAATGTAATTCGGCTGCGAAAGGACGTGCTTGAAATTGGCAAGCCCGACGAATTTGCTGTGCAGGCCGAATGGGTCCTCGCGGAAAAGCGACTGCTTCACCGCCTGGGATGCGGGCCAATAGAAAAAGACAAGCGTGATGGCGAGCTGCGGCGCCACCAGCAAATAGGGAAGGATCTTATGCGGAAAGGTCGCGCGTGGCGTCACCGGCGTTCCCTGCGGGATAGGGTATCGTCATGTGAAAGAGCCCGCCCGCGCTCACACGCGGACGGGACTGATTTCCGGATCTGGAGATTACTGACCAATCGCCTGCTGGATCGCCGCGTCGCCACGCTTGACGGCATTGTCGAGCGCTTCCTCCGCGGTTTCCTTGCCGGCCAGCATCTTCTCGAATTCCTCGTTCTCGATATCGCGCACCTGCGGCAGGTTGACGAGGCGCACGCCCTTGGAATTCGCGGTCGGGGCCTTGCCGATCATTTCGAGGATCGGCGTCTCGCGGCCGGGATTCTTATCGTAGAACCCGGATTTCTTGGTCGCTTCGTAGGCCGCCTTGGTGATCGGGATATAGCCCGAGGTCTCATGCAGGTAGACCTGCACGGAGGTCTTGGAAAGGTAGTGGAAGAACTCCGCGATGCCCTTGTACTCGGCCTTCGACTTGTTGGCGAAAACCCACAGGCTGGCGCCGCCGGGGATGGTGTTCTGCGGCGCGTTCTTGTCGCCGGCCACGTAGGGCAGCGGGCCAACGCCAAAATTCATGCCTGCCTTGACGATATCGCCGATGCCGCCGGAGGATTCCGTCAGGATGCCGCAGGTGCCGGCGAGGAAGATCTGCTTGGCCTCCGAGGTGCGCCCTCCATATTTGAACGTACCGTCCTTGGCGAGGTCGGCGATCGCCTGGAAATGCTTCACATAGATCGGCGCGTTGATCTCAAGCTTCACGTCCTTGCCGGCGAGGCCGTTCTCGTGCGTGCCGTAGGGCACGTCGTTCCAGGCGGCGAAATTCTCCAGGTGAATCCAGGTCAGCCAGGTCGAGGTGTAGCCGCAGGAGGCCGCGCCGCTCGACTTGATCTTCTTCGCGTCCGCCCACACCTCGTCCCAGGTCTTCGGCGGCGTGTTCACGTCCAGCCCCGCCTTCTTGAAGATATCCTTGTTGTAATAGAGGATCGGCGAGGAGGAATTATAGGGGAAAGAGAGCATCGTGCCATCGGGTTTGGAGTAATACGCAACCACACCCGGAATGTACTGGCTCTTGTCGAACTTGTAGCCGCCCTCGGTGAGTACGTTCGCCACCGGCTTGATCGCGCCCTGCGCGTTCATCATGACGCCGGTGCCGACATCGAAGACCTGGATGATGTCCGGCGCCTGGCCGGCGCGGAAGGCGGCGATGCCTGCATTCAACGTCTCCGGATAGGTGCCCTTGAACACCGGAACGACCTCGTATTCGTTCTGGCTGGCGTTGAAATCCTTGGTGATCTTGTTGACGACCTCGCCATTGGCGCCGGTCATGGCATGCCACCAGGTGATCTTGGTCTTCGCCTCGGCCGTCCCGCCAAAGACTGGAACAGCAGCGGCCAGGAACGTCGCGGCCACCAAAAGCTTGGTGATTTTCATGTGCTTCTCCCTTGGAGTCACCGTTGTGGACGGGACCTTATTGTTGGCTTTTATTACCCGCAGATGACAGCATCAGCATCGGATTATGTCCAGTCCCCCGAATGCGCAGCTGTGCAATATCTTTTCGCCGGCTAACATAACACCACGAAATGTGTCAACGGGGAAGCCACGTTATCGCGACATGGCCCGGCGTGGATGCGATCCGATCGAGCCATGCCGCTATCGCGGGAAAGCGCTCCATCTCGAATCCCGCGCTGCGGGCATCGCATGTGTAGGGATAGAGGGCAATATCGGCGATGGTGTAGTCTTCGCCCGCGATGAAACGAGTTGTGGTGAGTTGGCTTTCCATGACGGCAAGGGCCCGATGGCCTCTGTCAAGCGTACTCGAAAGCCGCTCCGGGGTCGCTTCCGCGGCACGCTCGGGATAGCGGATCAGCGCCCGTCTGACGGCGATGTAAGGTTCGTGGCTGTATTGTTCGAAAAAGAGCCATTGGCAGACAAGGGCGCGCTGAAAGGCATCCGCGGGGAGGAACGGCGTCCCTTCCGCGAGATAAAGCAGAATCGCGTTCGATTCCCGCAACGTCCGTCCGTCGTCGAGTTCGAGCAGCGGCACCTGCCCGTTAGGGTTCCTGGCCAGAAAATCCGGTCGCCGGGTCGACCCGTCGAGCGCGTTGACCTCGACATGGCGGAAAGGTCTGTTCAGACGGGCAAGCAGGAGGCGCGGCTTGTAGCAATTGCCGCTGTCGGCCATACCGTAAAGCGTGAGCATCCCGCCTCCGTATTTCGAACGTCGTCTGCCTCGAATCGGCAATCTGCCCGTATCCGCCCCGATTGAAAAGTAGTTTCGGCGGCTCGCAAACGCCCTCGCGCGGACGATCCTGCAAGGAACGCTACCGCCTGAAAAGCCGCACCACCTTGGCGTCCGACTCGATGCCGTCGTTCCGGCGCAGAAAGCGGCTCACGGGTCGTGGCCGCTCGTCGATGACCGCTCCGGCAAGCTCCGGCTCGCCGAACAGATGGCCCTGCACATAATCGACGCCCGCATCCATGCAGATGGAGAACTGGTGCGGCATCTCGATACCCGACACCAGAACCTTCGTGTCCATGGCCTGCAGGCCGGCGACGAGCGGCGCGAAAAGCCGCAAGGTCTCCGGCCTGTCCGCCAGCTTTTGAAACCACTTGCCATCGATCCTGACAAGCTCCGGCCGCAAGGCCTGCACCCGTTCCGGCTCGCTATTGCCAACACCGAAATCGTCGATTGCGAGGCCGACGCCGGCGCGACGGATCCGGGCAGCGGTTTCCGTGAGGAGCACCGGCTCCTGTGTAACCGTCTCCGCGATCCGGCAGATCAGGTCGTTTCGCCCGATGCTCCTGTCGCCGTCCCTCTCGGCAAGCGCCTTTATCTCCAAAGCCACGGTCTCGAAGGGTCCGTCCACCCTCGGATCGAACCCGAAAACGAGTCTCAACCCGTCGGCGCCGACATTGCGGAAATTGCGCAGGTGAAGCAGGCGGCACATCCGCTCGATGAACGCCTCGTCGCCGGGCCGCCAGTTTTCGAACAGCCGGGCCACCGGCACGCGCTTGCCCTGGCGGAACGGCACAACGAAACCCTCGACAGCAAACGGGCGCAAAAACCCGCCGGCCATCCTGAAAACAGGCTGGTAGGCGGTCTTGAGGATGAAATCCTGATAGCGGCCGAACTCGATGCCGATTTCGTCGACCATGATCGAGTCGCTGACCCTGGGCGGATGCGTCATGAAGCTTCCCTGCTGGTCCAGGCCGAAGGATACGGACCGTGACACCGAGCCGGGACCATCACATCAAAGTTTTTACCGGCAGTTAATGTCGGCCCGGGACATGAAACGCCGCGATGCGGCTTGCGCTTCCTGCCCCGATCGGACATTAGAAGGCCGCCGGTTTTCAGACGCCGGGACCGTTCAGGAGATTGGAGATCATGGCCTTCCTCGCCGATGCCCTTTCACGCGTCAAGCCGTCCGCTACCATCGCGGTCAGCCAGAAAGCGCGCGACCTGAAAGCGAAAGGCCGTGACGTGATCGGCCTCGGCGCTGGCGAGCCCGATTTCGACACGCCCGACAACATCAAGAATGCCGCGATCGAGGCGATCCGCCGCGGCGAAACCAAATACCCGCCGGTTTCCGGCATCGTCCCCCTGCGCGAGGCGATCGCGAAAAAGTTCAAGCGCGAAAACAATCTCGACTATGAGCCGCAGCAGACCATTGTCGGCACCGGCGGCAAGCAAATCCTGTTCAATGCGCTGATGGCGACGCTCAATCCGGGCGACGAGGTGGTGATCCCACGCCCCTATTGGGTGAGTTACCCGGAAATGGTGGCGATCTGCGGCGGTACCGCGACTTTCGCCGAGACGACGATCGACAACGGCTTCAAGCTGAAGCCGGAAGCGCTCGAAAAGGCGATCACGCCGAAGACGAAGTGGCTGATCTTCAACTCGCCGTCGAACCCGTCCGGCGCGGCCTACACGCAAGCCGAGCTTCGCGCCATCGCCGACGTGCTGCTGAAACATCCGCATGTCTGGATCCTGACCGACGACATGTACGAGCATCTGACCTATGGCGATTTCGTCTTCCGCACCATCGCCGAGGTCGAGCCGAAGCTTTACGAGCGCACGCTCACCATGAACGGCGTCTCGAAAGCCTATGCCATGACCGGCTGGCGCATCGGCTATGCCGCCGGTCCGCTCCATCTCATCAAGGCGATGGACATGATCCAGGGCCAGCAGACCTCCGGCGCCTGCACCATCGCGCAATGGGCTTCGGTCGAGGCGCTGAATGGTCCGCAGGACTTCGTGGCGAAGAACAAGGCGATCTTCCAGAACCGCCGCGACCTCGTCGTGTCGATGCTGAACCAGGCGCGCGGCATCACCTGCCCGGTGCCGGAAGGCGCATTTTACGTCTATCCGTCCTGCGCGGCTCTGATCGGCAAGAAGGCTCCGTCGGGCAAGACGATCGAAACGGACGAGGATTTCGTCACCGGGCTACTGGAAGCAGAAGGCGTTGCCGTGGTCCACGGTTCGGCCTTCGGGCTGGGGCCGAATTTCCGTATCTCCTACGCCACGTCGGAGGAATTGCTGGAAGAAGCCTGCATCCGCATCCAGCGCTTCACGGCGAGCCTGGGCTAACGCCCTCGGGGCGGGATAATTTCCGCCCCGGGACGATGGCAATTTTCCAGAGAACTCGAGCGACCGTTCAAAAAGCGCGCGGCTTCACGGCTTTATGGACGGTTTCTATTCCCCTTCGTCGGGGATTTTTCGGCTTGTGCCCGCATGCCTTGCAATAAACCGCATCTCTGCGCCCTCACCGTTGACATATTGCCCGACTCGCCACCAGCCCCTTGCCCTCTTTTGCAAGGCGTGTGACGATGGATTGAAGACGGAAAGGAAACCGCGCCCTCCGTCGCGCGACGGTCGCGAGGCCGGCCGCCGCTCACACGAAACGCGTGAGAGGAGGCAGTTCATGGGCAATCGCTCCGGCCAAAGATGCCGGGGACCGAAATGTGTCGCCATTGTCGGTCCCTTCGCCAGCGGAAAGACAACACTTCTCGACGCCGTGCTTGCCCGAACGGGAGCCATCCCCAAACAGAATACCGTCGCCTCCAAAAATACCGTCGGCGACCATTCGCCCGAAGCGCGCGCGCATGAAATGAGCACCGAGGCGGCATTCGCCACGACGAGTTTCATGGGCGAGAGCATCACTTTCGCCGATTGCCCGGGTTCCGTGGAATTCCCCTTCGAAGCGCTGCCGGTGCTGGCGGCATGCGACGTTGCCGTAGTGGTGGCGGAAGCGGATGAGAAGAAAATCCCCGCGCTTCAGCTTGTCATGCGCCAGCTCGACGAAATGGGCATTCCACGCATGCTCTTCCTGAACAAGCTGGACAAGTCGGAAATGGGCGTGCGCGACACGCTGAAACTGTTGCAGCCTGTGAGCCGGACGCCGCTTCTGCTCAGGCAGATTCCGCTGCGCAAGGATGGCATCGTCGTCGGATCGATCGATCTCGCGCTGGAGCGCGCCTATGTCTACCGCGAGCATGCCGAAAGCGAGATCACGCCTATCCCGGACGACGAGAAGGCACGGGAAATAGAAGCGCGGTTCTCCATGCTGGAAGCCCTCGCCGACCATGACGACAAGCTCATGGAACAGCTGCTGGAGGAAATCGAGCCGCCCCGGGACGCGGTCTTCGACGATCTCACGGCGGATTTACGCTCCGGCGCCGTGACACCGGTCCTGATCGGCTCGGCCGAGCGCGGCAACGGCGTCCTGCGGCTCCTGAAGGC
>SCRB01000722.1 GCA_004299545.1 Rhizobiaceae bacterium | reverse complement strand
GCTCTTCCGATCTCACTGGTCGGCGGCGAGGGGAAGTCGCTGGTCGAACGGCGCAAGTCAAAGTTTTTCGGATGGGTCGTCCCGATGTCTGGCCGTGAGGCAATCGAGGCGGCCCTTTCCACATGTCGGATCGCGCATCCCGAAGCGCGCCATCACCCGTGGGCTGCGCGCTGGGTGGAAGACGGTCAGCTGCACGAACTGTCCCGAGATGATGGCGAGCCATCTGGGACGGCAGGCGTGCCCGCGCTCGATGCCTTGCGCGTGAGAAGTCTAGAAAATGCTCTGGTCGTGGTAAGCCGTCAATTCGGCGGCGTGCTTCTCGGCGCCGGAGGGCTGGTGCGCGCCTATCGGGCGGCAGCTGATGCCGCGATTGAAGCTGCCACTTATGGGCCAGCTCGAACCGGTTGGCTGGTTGAACTGTGGGCAGCCTATGCCGTGAGCGGAGCGTTTTTAGCTCGCCTGGAACGGGAAGGGTTTTGCATTGAGCGGCGGTGGGCCAGCGAGGACGGCCTTGCCGTCGCAGGCTGGCTGCCTGGTGAAGCTTTGCCCTGCCTGGAACAAGCAGAGGCGATGTACGGGCCGGCCGTGCGGACGGACCGGTGCGAGCCTACCTTTCGTCCACCGGCTTGAGCGAAACATGGTGCTGCGAACGCGAAGCTTTCGCGATATCTCATGCTTAGCGTGCCGAGGTGTCATTGGGTCCAAGATGAACGCCTTCAATAGTGGAGAACCTTGACGGGCGGGTTGGGAACTCGCTCCACCAGTTCCGTTAAGTTGCCAGAATTACACGCGTATAGACGAAGTCCTTGAATGCATTCAACATTTGCCAGTCAAACGGTGCGTCATACATGGTCTCGACCGACATTGTGGAGGCTTTACACGCAAGTTCCCACTCGGCCATGGACGCATCGGACTCGTTAGGGACCTTTACGCCGACATTCCCTGAGCTCCATGCCAAGCCGATTCCGGCCGTTGACAGGTCGGCCGAATTGGTTTCGGCAGAAGACGTTGGGTTAGGGAGCGCTTCGGTTACAGTTCGCCCGTATGTATCGTACGAAGATGTTCAGATGGTGCTCGTGTTCATATCACCGTTGAACTCAGTCTGGCCATCGCGATAAAGCTGTGATCCTGGTATCACCGCGTAAACGGGCTTATCTGTCCAAACGCTAAGCGAACTGCCATTTCCGCGGCTCATCGTCAGGTTGTCGACACCCTCGATTTCGCCTGCCCGGGGGATCGTGGGGCTACCTGCGACGTCCGCAACGCTGAAAGCGTGATCAAAGGCCCGTGCAAAGACGGGGGAAGCGCGTCTTGCCATTCGATCACACATGTTCCGTGAGCCAGCTTCTTCTTGAGGTGCCCCATATCTATAAGTGACGGCCTGGAGATGGTTCGAGCCTGCGAGACCCTCCTGCCTCGGGTGAGGCTCTCCGTTCCCGGAC
>SCRB01000721.1 GCA_004299545.1 Rhizobiaceae bacterium | reverse complement strand
GCGAGAGCAGATCGTGTGGATTTTCGGGGAAGCGGCGTCAACCAGAACGCCGTCGACGATTATCGAACCGCGCTGATAGTTTTCGAGGCCGTTCACACATCTGAGAAGCGTCGATTTTCCCGAGCCCGAGGGGCCGATCAGGCAGACGACCTGGCCCTTGCCGATCTTGGCGTCGATGCCCTTGAGGATCTCGTGATCGCCAAAGGATTTGTGGACATCCTCGAAGGTGATCATCTGATCGCTCCGTACAGATTCTCCACATAATGCATGAGAAGATTGAGCGGAATGGTGAGGCACAGATAAAGAAGCGCGACGAGCGTGAAGACAGTCATATTGTCGAAAGTGGACGAAGCCAGCGTCTTGCCCTGCATCGTCAGGTCAGTCACCGATATCACTGAGACCAGCGAAGAATCCTTGAGCAGCAGGATGATGTTGTTGGCATAGGGTGGAATGATGATCCTGAATGCCTGCGGTAGCACCACGCGCCGCATCATCAGCGGACGTCTCATTCCGATCGAACGTGCTGCTTCGATCTGTCCACGATCAACCGCTTCGATTCCGGCCCTGAACGTCTCGCAGAGGTAGCAGGAATGGGCGATTGCTAGCCCGATCACCCCCGACTGGAACGCGGTCAAATCGATGCTGATCTCCGGCGCCACGAAATAGATGTAAAAAAGAATGACGAGGAGCGGTACGCCGCGCACGATTTCGACAAAAAGCCTTGTCGGTACCTCAAAGGCTTTGACACCCGATGTCCGAAGCAACGCCCATAGCAGACCGATGGCCGTGGCCAGGCTAAGAGCGAGCAGCGTCACCAAGATCGTCAGCCAGAGGCCGTGAACAAGAAACGGTAGATAGCCGGTCGAACGGGAAACGAATCCTGTCATGGCACTTCTCCTCCCGTCGATAAGCTCTATCGATCAAGCTGCTGGCGAAGGCATGTCCGTCGCGTCTCCCGTCAGCGGCGACCGGCTTTTGTCTCAAAGGCCATATTTCGCGAAGATTGCCGCGAGCCGCCCGTCCTTCCGGAATTTCGCTATCGACGCGTTCACCTGTTCCAGAAGCTTCCGGTTGCCCTTGGCGACAGCGAGCGCCAGCTGCCCCTTGTTAATCGGCGTGTAGCTCTTGACCATGCGGATGCCGAGATCCGGCTTTTGCGACAGTTGATAAGCGACGATCGGCTCATCGCCGAAGCCTGCCTTGATTCGACGGAGCTTGACATCGCGCATGATGTCGGCGATCGATTCGTAAAGCTTCACCTGCCGGAAGATTCCGAGAGACGTAAGGGCATGGGCGGTTGTTGAGCCTATTTCCGCCCCGACAATTTCACCTTTCAGATCCTCGACCGAATAATTCTTCCTGTCATTGGCCGCGACGAACATCGCCTCGCCAAAGCTATAGACCGGCGTGCTGAAATCGACGATTTTCTCGCGCTGTTTTGTGATGAACATGCTTGCGGAGACAAGGTCAATCTTGTCGGTTGTCAGCAAGGGGATCAAGGCGGGAAATGCCGCCACTTGGAACGTCGCCTCGGCGCCGTTGTCAGCGGCGATGGCACTTGCGAGGTCAACCATGGCGCCGGTCGGCTTTTGCGACGCGGTGTCGATGAAAGTGAACGGCACGCCCGTGGTCGTTATGCCGACCTTTATCGTTTTGGCCGCGAACACCGGGCCGGCTGCGCCGACCATTAACACGGCGAGGGCGGTCAGGATTATTTTCCGAAACATGATGAACTCTCCTCCCTTGTTCAGCTCTTTCAGGCGACGGCCTCGAAAGCCGCGCCCGGCGCCTCATCGCGCAAATAGTTCCAGGCATCGCTCACCGATCGAAACAAAGGCTCTTCACGGTCCGGAGCGGTTGATCGGTCGAAGTCCTTGAGGCCACTGCCGGTCACGATAGCAACCACCCGATCGAATGCGCCGATGACGTTCCTGCGCCGCAGATCGGCGATCGCCGCAAGCGGCGTCACCGAGGAAAGCTCGGCGAGCACACCTTCCTTTCGGGCGAACGCCTCTTGAAGTTCGATCAGGCCGTCATTGCCGACCGGCACGGCAACGCCTCGTGATTGCCTCAGGGCTTTCAAGGCCTGATAGGTGCCGCGGGTCGCGCCGATGGAGCCGGCGAGCGGCCTGAACCGGGCGGTCATGTCCGGAATCCGATCGCTCTGACCGGCAAGCGCGGCGGCAAGCGAGCCATGGACTTCGGTCGCGATCAGCCGCGGCAGATTAGCAATTTCGCCTCCGCGGAACAGGTCCTCGAAACCCTGCCAGAGTCCGATCAATGCGTCGCCGTAGCAGACGGGCAGAGCGCACCAGTCGGGTGCCGATCCCCCCAACTGCTCGACAATCTCATAGGCGAGCGTCTTATAGCCAGCGATCCCCACGGGATGACTGCCGACGACGGGCGCATGGCAGGGGGAGGTGACAAACCAGCCGAAGCGTTCGGCGCCTTCCGCGATGAATTTCCAGCGATCCTCCTTGTGAGCAAAGGGCACGAGGGTCGCTCCATATTTGCGGATCTGGGCAAGCATCGGCCCAGCCGCCTCCGAAAAAGTGGCGACGACGCAACTCAGGCCGGCGTACGCGGCGTAAGCGGCAAGCGACGCGCCAGCATTGCCCGACGAGGCGGTCGCGACGACATGTGCGCCCGAGGCCTTTGCGAACGATACGGCCACGGTGGAGAAGCGGTCCTTGTGAGACCAGGTCGGATTGCACCCTTCGTTCTTGACGAAGAGATGCTGCACGCCGAGTTGAGCGCCTATAGCTGGCGCTGATATCAAAGGCGTCAGGCCTTCGCCGAGCGAGACCGCACTTTCCGCAGGGCAGGGAAGAGCACCGGCATAGCGCCAAAGGGACGGCAGGGTGTCGCCCGGGATTGCGCGCGCCGTAGCGCGGCCATCATTGACGACCATGAGGTTGGCCGGCGCCGTATCGGCACAGGTGGGACAGCCGCGTGAATCGATCGCGGTCTCGGTCGGGTAGCTGACGCCGCAGCGCAGGCAGGAATAGCGCATCGTCCCTGTCATTGCGGCACCACCATCAAATCGCCGCTTGTCGTCGTCAGCCGCTCGATGCCGTCGCGCCGCACGACCACCAT
>SCRB01000720.1 GCA_004299545.1 Rhizobiaceae bacterium | reverse complement strand
AGGCGATAGGGGATCGACGCATAGGTGAGGTCGGCCTTCCGGGTCGTTATGCCGTTGGCCACGGCCTGTTCGGAATAAAGCGGCCCGAGACCGAGTTCCATAAGCGTGCCCGAGCGTGACACATGCGTCGAGGAACGCTGCACCATGGTGACGTCCGCTCCGGCTTCCCAGAGTGCCGCGCAGATGTCATGGGCCGAATTGTTCGAGCCGATGACAACCACCTTCTTGCCGCGATAGGCATCCGGCCCGGAATGTTGCGAGGAATGCTGCTGTTCGCCCTTGAAGATCTCCTGTCCCTCGAATTTCGGGACATTGGGCCTGCCGGACATTCCGGTCGCCAGAACGAGTTGTTTCGGCTTGAGGACGATTTCCTTTCCGTCGCGCTCGACGACAACCGTCCATTCGCCGGCTTTCTCGTCATATTGGGCGGATTTGCAAAGGGTCGAACCCCAGTAGTTCAGTTCCATCACCTTCGAGTACATTTCCAGCCAGTCGCCGATCTTGTCCTTGGGCGAGAACACCGGCCAATGTTCGGGGAACGGGATATAGGGCAGGTGGTCGTACCAGACGGGATCGTGCAGGCAGAGCGACTTGTAGCGCTTGCGCCAGCTGTCGCCGGGCCGCTCGTTCTTCTCGACGATGATGGTCGGAACGCCGAGCTGGCGCAGGCGTGCGCCAAGTGCGATGCCGCCTTGTCCGCCGCCCACAATGACGACCTCGGGCTGTGTCTTGAAGCCGAGTTCCGCCGCTTCCCTTTCCCGCTTTTCCTTCCAGCTTTTTCTGTCGCGGTCGTGCCCGTGCTCGGCCCCTATGGGGCGTGCGGGGCCCTTTGGTTCCTCGTACCCCTTCAATTCGTCCATTGTGGTCAGCAATGTCCAGATGAGGCCGTGGCGAAGACGGATATGACCGTAGCCGCGGGCGACGCCCGTCTCGAAGGTGAACCAGCCTTCCGTGATGCCGCCCGCTTCGCTTGAGGGTTCCTTCGGGTCCCTTGCGAAATGGCCGGGCTTTGTTGCCGAAAGCTGGCTTTGCAGCATGGCGCGGATCGCATCGTGCCCTTCGAGCGTACGGATATTCCAGGTGAAGCTGACAAGGTCACGCCAGAAACCGTTTGGCATGAACAGGTTGACCGCTGCATCGATATCGCCCGTTTCGAGGGCCTTGCCGAGTTTCGCAAGAGCCGCATCCACCTTGGTGTCGGGGCTGTCGTCAAGCATGTCGATCCTCCCATGCACTGTGGTTCTGCGAAATGTGCACGCAGACAGCATCGAAGTAAATCTTCCGCCGACGCAAAAGCGCTGGCTGGAATATCGACTTTCGCACAGGGCAAGGCTGCGCGGGCTGCCGTTCAGTAGGTCGTGCGCCGTTCCTCGCTGGGCGGCCGTCCGAATTGCAGTCTGTAGCTCTGCGCGAAATAGGAATGCGAGGTGAAACCGGTAGCGATCGCGATGTCGAGGATCGGCATGTTGGTCTGGCGCAGCAATTCGCGCGCGCGTTCGAGGCGGAGCCTCATGTAATAACGCCCCGGCGTCAGGTTGAGATGGCGCAGGAACAGCCGTTCGACCTGCCGCACCGACAGGCCGGCCGCCTTGGCGAGTTGTGCGGCGGAAAAAGGTTCGTCGAGATTGTCGGCCATCAGTTCGACGATCTTCCTGAGTTTCTCCGATTTTCCCGTCAGGTCGCGTTCGGGGCCGACGCGCTGACGGTCGCCGGCGGAGCGGATGCGCTCATGCTGGAACTGATTGGCGACCTCGTTGGCGAGATTGGAGCCGAAATCGTTGCGGACGATCTCCAGCATCAGGTCGACCGAGGTCGTGCCGCCTGCGCAGGTGTAGCGCTTGCGGTCGATCTCGAAGACGTTGCCGGTGCACTCTATGTCGGGGAAACGTTCCTTGAAGCCGGCGCGGTTCTCCCAATGGATCGTGCAGCGATAGCCGTCGAGCTGTCCCGCTTCGGCGAGCAGATGGGAGCCGACCGAAAGCGCGCCGAGCGCGTGGCCTCTGCGCCCCCAGCTGCGCAGCGCGCCGAGGACCCTTGATTTCCCCGGAAACTCGGTCGTCAGGCCGACGCAGACGAAAAGGATGTCGACAGGCGGGATGTCCGCGACGGAATAGTCGATCTTGATCGGCAGGCCGTTCGAGGCCATCACGGCATCACCGTCGACGGAAACCGTCGTCCAGCCATAATAGTCGCGGCCGAGCGAGCGGTTTGCCGAGCGCACCGTATCGATCGCCGCGGCAAGCGAGAACATCGAGAACTTGTCGACCAGCAGGAAGCCGAACTGTCGGGTGGCTGTAACGGGCTCAGGCATGCGGACGCTTATAGTGAAATGAAAACCCTATGGACAGGGATCGGCTTCCATGGAAGCGGGTGAGGTTCAGAGGACGGGCTCCTCCAGCCCGGCGGCGCGGCAGGCGGAAACGACCGTATTGGCCATCAGCATGGCGATCGTCATCGGTCCGACGCCGCCGGGAACGGGCGTTATGGCGCCGGCGATTTTTTCCGCCGCGTCATATTCCACGTCTCCGACGAGCCGCGTCTTTCCTTCCCCACGCTCGGGCGCGGGAATGCGGTTGATCCCGACATCGATGACGGTTGCGCCGGGCTTGATCCACGCGCCCTTTATCAATTCCGGCCTGCCGGTCGCGGCGACGACGATGTCGGCGTTGCGGACAAACCCGGCGAGGTCTCCCGTATGGCTGTGCGCGATGGTCACGGTGCAATTGGCGGCCAGCAGGAGATTGGCCGTCGGTTTGCCGACGATATTGGAGCGTCCGACGACGAGCGCGTTCAGCCCCGACAGGTTCCTGCCGCGCACGCGCTCGATCAGCAGCATGCAGCCGGCCGGTGTACAGGGAAGGAAAGCCGATCCGAGTTCGCCTGACCGCAGCTTGCCGACATTGACGAAGCCGAAGCCGTCCACGTCCTTTTCCGGTGCGACCAGTTGGATGATCCTGCCGGAATCGATGTGTGGCGGAAGCGGCAACTGGACAAGGATGCCGTGGATGGCAGGATCGGCATTGAGCGTTTCGATGAGCGATACCAGGTCTTCTTCCCGCGTATCTGCGGGAAGTTTGTGACGCACGGAGAGAAAGCCGCATTCCTCCGCCATGCGCGCCTTGGAGGAAACATAGGTATGGCTGGCTGCGTCTTCTCCGACCAGAACGACGGCCAATCCCGGCTTTACGTGCTTTTGCGCCAGAAGCTCGACCGTCTTTGTCTTGACGATCGTCACCACTTCCTGCGCGATCTTTTTGCCGTCAATGCGTTCCGCCATATCGCTTTCTCGCCGAACCGTTTCGATCGAGCGTCTATACAGGAAAACGAACGAGGCGCTCGCATCTTCGCGCCCTTTCGTGCCGTAAAGTCGCCGAGGCCGCAACCCGTCAGGATTTCGGATTTTCCTGTGAACGGCTTTCGGCGAGGTCCCGTATGGCCTGGCGGAACTGTTTCAGGCTCTCGCGCACTTCTTCCATCGAAGAAAGCCCGGACGGTTGCTCGGCTGCGGTTGCGGGCGCCGGCGCGGCTGGAGCCCCGACGGGCAGCGGGCTCTCCGCTGCCCGATGGACCTCCGGAGCTGGAGCCGGAGCCTGTGGTGCCGGCGGCCGCTTGGCATTCGGGGGAACATGGAGGGTTCGCGCCCCCTTCGAGGCCCGCTTCTTCCCCGGTTCGGAATCGACGTTTTCCCGGAGGCTGGCCCATGTGCCCCGCGCGGCGCCGATACCGATGCCCAGCAGCAAACCGAGCAGGGCACCGACCAGGCTGATGACCGAGCGTGACGGGCCTTCCGGGTTGAGGGGGGGGAAGGCGGTGGAGATCACGGAAATGTTGGCCGTGCTGATATCTTTCTGCTCGTCCGTCTGGCGGGCGCGCAGGAGGTATGATTCATACACGTCGCGCTTGGCCTTGGCGTCGCGCTCGAGTTCGTGCAGCGTCACGAGATCGCCGTTGATCGTGGCGTGCTTCTCCTTCATTTCCGTCAACTGCGAGGTGAGGTTCCGTTGCAGATCCTGCGCGCGCTTGAGATCGATTCCGATCGAAGCGACGATACGGTTGAGTTCGGCCTGGATCTGGGCGCGTGCGCCGGCGAGTTGCGCTTCGATCGCCTGCCGTTGCGGGTGCCGCGGACCGAGCCGCGTGGCAATGCGGTCGCCTTGCTGCTTCAGGGCGGAATATTGCGCCCGCAACTGCGCCATGAGCGGCGAGTTCACCTGCTCCGGCAGCGAGCCGTTCAGGACGGAATCGATGTTGGCGGATTTGGCCGTCGCGGCGCGCGCGGAAAGTTCGGTGGCACGCGCTGTCGCCGCCGAAAGCTGATCGTTGAGACGAACGATGCGATCGTCCGAAATGAGCTTGCCTTGGGCGTCCACGAGATCATGCGAGGCGCGGAACGCGGCCACTTTCCTTTCGGCCAACTCGACGCCGGACCGCAGTTCCGCCAGCCGTGAGGTAAGTTCGTTGGCGGCGCGCGTCGCTGTCTTCTCCTGAAGCTGGCTCGACGTCTGTTCGAAGACCTTGACGACCGTATTGGCGACGAGCGCCGATTTCTCCGGATCGTTGGTCTTGGCGCTCACCTTGACGATGAAGGTCTTGCCCTCGCGTTCCACGTCGATGCTCTTGGCGAGGTTCTGTGCCGCGATCTGACGCTTGACGTCGCCTTCCTTCTTGCCGCCGCCCGACAGGAGCGCACGCAGGTCGGCGACGAAGGCGCCGATTCCGCCATGTCCGCTGCCGTTGAATTCCGGATCTTCCGTCAGATGAAGTTCGTCCACCACCTTGTTTATCGCATTGGCGGAGGTGATGACCTTGGCCTGGTTTTCGACGATGGCCAGCGTCGCTTCGGTCGAGAGGCCGGGATCCGTCAGGGATTGCTCGGTAAGATTGAGGTTGCGTGGATCGACGAGGACCTCGGCGTTTGATTCGTATTTTTTCGGCGTCGAGACCGCGGCATAGACGCCGAGCAGCGCCCCCACGATTGTGAACGCGGCGATCAGCCGCTTTGAGTTCATGACACCTGCGATGACCTTCGCGGGGTCGATCAAGGGCTGCCAATATTGCGGATCGGGCCGCGTGGTCTCGCCGTGGTCGTCGAACCCCGTATCCGGCAGGTCCACGATCGCCGGCTTCGCCCTTTCGGCGACTGGTGCCCCGGTCGTTATGCGGGCCGGCTCGGGAGCCTCCGCCATCGGCGTTGACGGCGGCGCGGAGAGGGGGGCGTCCCCCAGCTGAACGGGATATTCCCCCGTCTCCGATGCGCCGATTTCCCTCTCAGCGGCATCCGGCTCGCCAACCGTGTTCCATGGGAGACGGGCACGCAGGCCGTCGAGGAAATCATTCAGTCGTGCCGGCTTGGCAGCGGTCTCTTCGGCATCTGGGAAGCTGGGATTCGATGGCCTGTTCACGTCATCCGAAGGATGCCGCATCAATGAATTCGCGACCTTGGCGCGGCGATCGACCCTGGGCGCCGGACTGGCGTCGCGACGCGCCCGCGCCATCTGATGGCGTACGAAAGGCGGCGGCTCGGCGGCGGCCGCGTGATGCGTCGCATTGGGGCCGGAATTCGCCGGCCCGGCCGATTCCGTCTCCTTGGGTGCCAGGGACAGCAATGAGTGCTGCCGCAGCCCTCCGCTTCGGTCTTCCGAATCCTGCATGGCGTGCGCGTTTCTCGAATCGGACATGCGGAGCCCCCGCCCCGCTGGACCGAAATCTAAACGCATAGGGGTAACAAACCGTAAAGATTCAGGGTTCCCTGTGATTGTCGCAGGCTGCAAGAACGGGAATTTAAGCTTTCCGCGCTAGCAGGCACGGAGCATCGAAGGAATGCCGCGGCCAAATGTTGCGTATCATCCCATCGGCTTCGATCGGCGTGCTGTTTGCGGCGCAGCGGAGCCTTTTCCTCGACTATCTCACGGCGGTCAGCGGATCGGCCGGACGGCTTGTCTTCTCGCTCGTTTATTTCATCGCCTTGGCGAACACGCTTTCCATTGCTGATTTCGGCTTGTTCGCCACCGCCTCTTCCGCCGGCGTCATGCTTTCCAGGCTGCTTGCATTCGGCTTCATCTCCGCGCTCTACCGTGTCGCCACGGTGAAACCGCGCCTGATCGGCACCTACAGCGCAGGCTTCCTGCTCCTGGCCGTGCTGTCGCTGCCCGTAATGGCGCTGGCGTCCTATGCGGTCTTCGGGGTCTTCTTTCACGGCGTGATGGCGCTGGCGGTCTTTTCACTGTTCATCCTCGCCGAGGCTTTGCTGTGGCGCCCGGTGGAAGTCGTGCTGATCGTCAACAACGGGATGGGCCGCTACGGGCGCGCGGCGATGATGGCAATCGCCGGAACGGCATTGCGCGCAGCAGCCGCCCTGCTGTTCGCCTTGCAGCCGCGGCACGATCTCGGCATGTGGGCCTTCTTCTATCTGGGGGCCAATGCCGTGTCGCTCGCGAGCGCGTTGATCCTGCTCTATCCCCGCCAGCGCCTGCGGCTCGACATCCGGCTCTATTGGCGGCGGCTGGCGGATTCAATCTATGTGGCCGGCGCGGAAGTCCTCTTCTATCTCCAGATGGAGTTCGACAAGCTGCTCGTGCTCTCCTTCGGCGGTGCCGAACTGGCCGGCATCTATGCGATCATCATGCGGCTGGTCGATCTGACCGCCATTCCGATCCGCACCTTCACCATGATGCTGGTCCAGAAGATGATGCGGGCGCCGGAATTGCTGAAACGCATGAAGCTGCGTGTTTCCATAGAGGCGGGCGTTTTCGCCATATCGACGCTCGCGCTCGCCGTTCTCGGCGGGCTGCTGCATTATTTCCCGACACTCCTCGGCAGGAACGTGGCTGAGGCCGCGCCACTCGTCCTTCTGGCGCTTCTCGTACCCGGCTTGCGCAATCTGGTCGAATATCAGGCCGAACTTCTTTTCGCCCGCGGCCAGACCTTCGTCCGCGCCATCAATCTTGGCCTGCTGACGGGGGTGAAGGCGGTCGCGCTCGTCTATGTGCTGACAAGGGTCGGCAGCACTCAGGATTTGGTGCTGTGGCTGAATGCGGTCTTCGTCGCTCTCTTCGCGGCGTCGGCGCTCTTGACGCATTCCGCGCTGCGCCTCCCGGCAAAGACGATCTGAAGACAGGCACAAGCGAAAGAAGACGGGGTCAGGCCGCGATCAGCTTGCGAATCCGAGCCACGTCGGTTCCGATGAAGGACTGCATGCCGATCGCAACCTGCTCTGACTCCATTTCGGCGACAAAACCCTGAAAGAGTGCATCCGAGGGAGCCGGCCCGAACCAGTAGACCCGGCAGAGTTCCGTGCGATCATGGAAATGCCCCGCTCCTGACAGGACATCGTCGATATAGCGCCCATAGAACATGCATTCGGAAAATTGCCTGGTGGAGGCGATGACCTCGATCCAGTGACGTTCGTGCTTGTGTTCGATGAGTGCACACATGTCCCGCGCCGCCACGGCGTCCCATGCGATGAGCGTGGTGATGTAGTCGTGCAGGGAGGGAGGCTCGACGGGAAGGCCGAAGGCAAGCGCGGCATTGCGCGACCAGAGACGATGATTGTACTCGGTCGGCTGCGCCAGCGCGTCGTCGCGCCGGAAAAGACGCAGCCTTTCATTCCGCCGGAACAGGGCGCAATCGAAATCCTTCAGGAAAACCACGTCGGAATCGCAATAGGCGAGCGTTTTTTCCGGGATGTGGAACGCAATCGCCATCCGGCGCAATTGCTGGACATGCCAGCCGCGCAGAGGCTGCGTGCGGACGCTCAGCCATATCCGGCGCTTGAACAGGCTCACCGGATCGGGAAAGGGCCGCAGCCAGCCGGGCAGCAGATCATGCTCGTCGACAACGACACGGCGGGGGCCTTCCAATTGCCGGAAAAGCGGAACGTCCCTGTGCTCGACGAGAATGTAATGCCGGCTGAAGCCGGTTACGAAACGGTCTATCGTTTCGCAGAGCAGCTTGCAGCGCTCGAAATCCGGCTCATAGCTGGCTGTGATGATCGCGGTTGCGTCATCCATCGCCGTTTTCCCCTTGCGCGAGGGAAGGCGCGTTATGTCAGCCGTCATGATGCGTTTTCACCAGCATCATCTTCTGCCGCAGCACGCGGGACAGGAAGAGCGGGTTCCCGATCACATAGCGGTCGAACAGGCGCGCCGGCTCCAGCATCAGGCGGAACACCCATTCGAGGCGCGTGCGGCGCATCCAGTAAGGCGCTCTCGGTATCGCTCCGCTCATGAAATCGAAGAGCGCTCCGACAGCGATCGGCAAGGTGCAGTGCTCCGGCGTGATGTTTCGGTTGATCCATAATTCCTGCCGCGGCACCCCCATGGCGACCAGCAATACATCCGGCTTGAGGCGCTTCAGTTCGGTAAGGATGCGCGTCTCGTCCTCCTGACGGAAAAAGCCGTCATCCACTACCGTGAATTCGTGCTGGGGCGCCCGTTGCGAGAACTTTCGCGCCGCGGCCCGGAGGTTATCGGAAGTGGCGCCCAGAAGGGCCACCTTGAGCGGCATCTGCGTCGCGGCGAAGAAGGCGGGGATGAAATCCGTGCCGTTCAGATTGGCGGGAAAAGAGGCCCCGTGAAGAATTTTGGAGGCGATGTCCACGCCGATCCCGTCCGGCAGGATCAGGAAATCGGCGAAGGCGTGCGCCAGTTCGGTATTGCCGAAGGCCATGTTGGCGCTGTGCGCGTTGAGGAAGGAAACCTTGGTGAAGCTCTTCTCCCGGATCAGCCGCCCGAGCAATGCGATACCGTCGCTCCAGTTGAGCGCGAAGACATCGTTGCCGAGAATGTTGCGGCGCGGGTCGCGATCCCGGCTGCGGAAAGCGTGTGAGTTCATGCCGCGACCTCTTGCGGCTGAGGCGTGAGCATCGCGAGGCTTTTGCGGATGACGGCGTCGAGCGCCTTCATTTGCGCCTGATGAAAGGCCGTGCCGTCGAGATCGGTTGCCCCTTCTCGCGCGCGAACGAGCGCGGCGGCGAAGCGCTCAGGATCGTCCTCGACAACGCAGTTTTCGGGAATATGGGCGATGCCGCGCAACGATTGGCGTGTCGCGACGGCGGGAAGGCCGAGTTCGAACGCCTCGATGGTCTTGAGCTGGACGCCGGTGCCGGCCCGGCTGATCAGCGGAACGACATGCGCGCCGCGAACGAATTCAGCCGCATCGGGAACGCGGCCGACGATTTCGACATTGGGGAGGGAACAGCGGAACCCCGCCGGAATATTACCGGCGAGACGGATGCTGAAATCCCGCGGCAGATGCGGGACGACCTCGCCCAGGAACCAGTCGAGGCCGATCCTGTTGGGCTGCCACGTCCACGTACCGATAAGCGCGGCATCGGTCTCCGGCTTGCGCGGCGACGGGGCAGGCGGCTTGCGGCAGGTGACGAGCGGCAGCGCCGCTGAACGCATGGCGCCGTCGACGCCGAGAATGGCCCGATCCTCTTCCGCGAGCGTCAATACGAAGCGGGCGCGGCGGCAAAACGTCTCTTCCAGTCGACTGAGCAGCCGCGCCTCGCGCCGGAACAGAAACTTCTGCAACAGATCGGACGCAGCCGCGGCATTTTCTTCCGCCGAACGGAATTCGACATTATGCGCGATATAGATCGAGGGCCGATCGGCGAAAAGGTCGGGAAAGGCTCCGGCGAATTGCACGGCGTTGATGATATAGGCGTCGAATGGCCCGATCTGTTCGATCGCCGTGCGGATGGCTCTTTCCGGCAGCGCCGCAAGCTTGACGGAGGAGAAGGTGCGGCCGGTGCCGACCGCCTTTGTCAGCCACTGGATTTTCTGCAAGGCCGAGGCGCTGTCCGTGCGGACATCGACTTCGCCCAGCACCACGGTATCCCGCGCTTGCTCCCGCTTCCGGCCCGGCCACGCATAGCCGAGCACGCTGACGCGGACGCCGGCGCGCCGGAATCCGTCGAGTATAGCCGCATTGGCTATTTCGTAGCCGGTCGTCGGCGACCCGCCGGGAACGATCGATGTGGCAAACACTAAGTGCATGACGCTTTCCTGCCGTCGCAACATTAGCGCGAGGCGATGAAACGATGATTAAGCGCAAGGCCTTAAATGCGCCCGATATATGTAACTGCGGCGTGAAAACCTGACTGTTTCGGAAGGTGTTTAAGGAAACCTTAAACGAAAACGCCGTTATTCGGGCTTCCAGTGGTTCGCTTCCAGCATTTGCGCTGGCGAAGCGGCGGGGGCGCCAATGATACCCTTGTCGAAGGACAATGCC
>SCRB01000719.1 GCA_004299545.1 Rhizobiaceae bacterium | reverse complement strand
GTCGTTTCAGGCGTCGCCCTTCTGGTCATCCTGTTCTTCCCGGACGGGATGCTCGGCTATCTTCTGCGCAAGGGAGAACGCGGATGACCGCAGAAGCCATCCTCAAGACCAAGGGCCTGACGAAACGCTTCGGCGGCCTCGTCGCCGTCAACAATATTGGCTTCGATGTCACGGCAGGGGAAATCCTCGGCCTGATCGGCCCGAACGGCTCCGGCAAGTCGACCGTGATGCAGCTCATCATGGGAATCCACAAGCCGACCGCCGGCGAAATCCTGCTCGACGGAGAAAACGTGGCGGGATGGCCGCCCCATCGTGTCGCGCGCCGCGGCGTAGGGATCGTCTTCCAGCATTCGCGCCCGCTCCACCGCCAGACGGTGCTGGAAAATATCAAGCTCGCGCTCCTGCCCGATTCGCTCATAAAGCTCGCCGCCGACCCCCAAGTCGACAAGCGGGCGCGGGAAATCGCCGAACGCGTGGGACTCGGCGCCGTCATCAACCGCCATCCTCCCACCCTCGCCTTTGCCGATCTGAGGCGCATCGAGATGGCGAAGGCGATTGCACGGGATCCGAAGGTCGTTCTGGTGGACGAACCTTTCGCCGGGCTCGCCGCCGACGAGGTGAAGGTCTTTTCCGATCTCATTCGCGATTTCCGCAACGACGGACGAGCCGTTCTCCTCGTCGACCACAATGTGAAGAGCGTTTCGGCACTCGCCGACCGCGTTTTCGCCATGTATCTCGGCGAGCGCGTCACGGAAGGCACCGCCGCGGAGGTGATGCAGGACGAGACGGTGCGCCGCGTCTATCTCGGCGGCAAGATCGAAACCATTCAGAAGGACGAAACCCAGGCGGCGGACAAGCCACCGCTGCTCCAGGTCAGAGGCGTGAAGGTTTTCTACGGCAAGGCGCAGGCGCTCGACGATGTCAGCATCGATGTCGGCGAGGGGCAGTTCATCTCCGTCGTGGGCCTGAACGGCGCTGGCAAGACCACCCTCTTCAACGCCATCTCAGGACTGGTGCCCTATCAGGGGGAAATCCGCTATGCCGGCGAGCCTCTCAAGGGCAGGACCGCGGGTACCATCGGGCGGTCCGGCATCGTCCAATGCCCTGAAACGCGCGAACTGTTCACCGACATGACGGTGCGCGAAAACCTCGACCTCGGCGGCTATCACATGCCGCGCGCCGAGTCGGCGCGGCAACTAGCCTGGATGTTCGAGCTTTTCCCGATTCTCAATTCGCGCCAGAATCAGAGAGCAGGGACGCTGTCAGGCGGCGAACAGCAGATGCTGGCGATCGCGCGCGCCTTGATGATGCAGCCCAAGCTGCTCATTCTCGACGAGCCGACGCTCGGCCTCGCGCCGGTCATCCTCGAGCAGTTGTCAAAAGCGCTGGAACAGCTCAGGCAAACCACCTCCATTACGGTTCTGCTCGGAGAGCAGAACGTGACCTTCGCGCTGCCACATGCCGACCGGGTCTATGTGCTCGAACATTCACGCATCATCTGGGAAGGC
This sequence comes from Rhizobiaceae bacterium, assembly GCA_004299545.1. Taxonomy (GTDB): domain Bacteria; phylum Pseudomonadota; class Alphaproteobacteria; order Rhizobiales; family Rhizobiaceae; genus Mesorhizobium_L. The sequence continues at coordinate 453 of SCRB01000719.1, read as the reverse complement.
AAACCGCAGCAATTCGCCAAGGAGATGGGCGCGGGATATTTATAGGCCTTTCGGCACGCAGTAGGCTCAGTCGTCGTTGCTCGCGTCGAGGTCGGCGGGGCGTTTTCCCTCGTCCGCGACGACCTGATAGCCGTGGGAAAGAGCCCATTCGCGCAAGGCGGCGCGCAGCGAATCGGATCTCGATCCTTCGAGACCCTTCTCGCGGGCATAGCGGTCGAGCGCTTCCAGCAATTCCGGTTCGAGCCTGATCTCGAAAGGGCCGCCCTCGGCAACCTGGGCGATCAGTTCACCCGATGGATGCGGTTCGCAATCCTGTGCCATGAGCGTACTCCAGAGCATCGTGCGACCGAACGGATCGCATGATGTTCCTATTTGTTTCCGCGTGTCCCGTCCGGAAAACCGGCGCCTGCTTTTCCACATCACGCCTTATTGCCGCGACCTGACGCGGCAATA
>SCRB01000718.1 GCA_004299545.1 Rhizobiaceae bacterium | reverse complement strand
CGAGAACGCGTTCTTCCAGGCCGGTATCGAGGATCTGGGCGACGCGGAAATCGCGCAGGCCGATGCGCGGAGCGTTGCCGACGCCCACCGGCTGCTCGAACACGTTCTGCCGAAGGTTTCGCTTTCCGTCACGCTCGGCGACCAGTCGCTGTTCGAGGCCGTGCTTCTGGCGCTCGGCCTGCCGCGCGGCTGGCGCATGCGGCTTGCCCGCGCCTTCGGTTCGAGTGCGATTCTTGCCGCGGCGCTGGCCGACCTCGCCAATCCGTCGCGAAGCGGGCAACTGGCGCCCGATGTCGCGCTGCTGGTCGCTGACGGCGATCATGAGCGCCTTGCCGGCTATATTACGGAGCGGATGCGGGAAGCAGGCCTGTCGTCCGATGCAGGCCGCTCGCCTGCCAGCATCGCACGGCGTCTCATCGAAAAAGCCGAACTCCGGAGTGTTCGGCTCGCCGACGAGGCCTTTGCGGCGCTTAAAACCTTTCTTTCCATCCGCGCGCCGCTCGATCGGGCTGCTGATGAGTTATCGAAATTCTGTGCCGAGGCGCGGCTGGCGCTCGGCGTGGCGCTTGATACCTTTTCCGCGCGGGTGGAGGCCATCAAGGCGGAAGGCGTTTCGCCCGAGGCAATCCGTTACGACGCCGCCTTCGGCCGGCCGCTCGACTATTATACCGGGCTGGTATTCGAGATAACGGCAGAAAGGCACAAGCGTCCGCTTCTCGGCGGCGGCCGCTATGACAGGCTGTTGACGCTGCTCGGAGCGGCAAAGCCCATTCCCGCCGTCGGCTTTTCGGTCTGGCTTGACCGGGTGGAAGAATTGCGGGGAGGGGCCAAATGACCGTCACGCTCGCGCTTCCCTCCAAGGGCCGCCTCAAGGACCAGGCGTTGGATGCCTTCCGCAAGGTCGGCATGGCGATCGAGCCGCCCGCCGACCAGCGGCAGTACAATGCGCGCATGAAGGGAAGCGAGTCGATCGAGATCGCCTTCCTCTCTGCTTCCGAGATTGCGCGGGAGGTGGGCGAAGGGCGCGTAGATCTCGGTGTGACAGGCGAGGATCTCCTGCGCGAGACCTTTTCGGACTGGGAAAGGCGCACGAAAACCGTGGTACGGCTGGGCTTCGGCCGGGCGGACGTGGTGGTCGCCGTGCCCGACGTGTGGCTCGACGTCGAAACCATGGCCGATCTCGACGATGTCGCCGCCGATTTCCGTCATCGGTATGGACGGCGTCTCCGGATCGCGACCAAATATTGGCGGCTCACCCAGCAATTCTTCTCGCAGATGCACGGCATCCAGGTCTATCGCATTGTCGAAAGCCTCGGCGCGACCGAAGGTGCGCCGGCAGCCGGGCTTGCCGACATTATCGTCGACATCACCACGACCGGCTCGACGCTCAGGGCCAATCATCTGAGGATATTGGGGGACGGCGTCATCCTGCGCTCGGAGGCGTGTCTCGTCGCCTCTTCGAAGGAAAGAAGCGCCGAGGATCAGGCGGCCATTGCCGCTATTGGAGAGCGGTTCGGTACGAGCTGATTCACCCCGGCCGGGTCATCTTCTCGGGGCGGACGAGCCGATCATAGTCCGCTTCGCTCACGAGGCCGCTCTTCACCGCCTCCTCGCGCAGGGTCGTGCCGTTCTTGTGGGCCGTCTTGGCGATCTTCGCGGCATTGTCGTAGCCGATCGTCGGGGCGAGCGCGGTGACCAGCATCAGCGAACGGCCCAACAGGTCGGCGATGCGCACCGTGTCGGCCTCGATGCCGGCGACGCAATTTTCGGCGAAAGACTGCATGGCGTCAGAAAGAAGCCGGATCGAGCGCAGCACGTTGAGCGCGATGACGGGCTTGAAGACGTTCAGTTCGAAATGGCCCTGGCTTGCGGCCATCAGAACGGCGGCATTGTTGCCGATCACTTCGGTTGCCACCATGGTCAGCGCTTCCGTCTGTGTCGGATTGACCTTGCCGGGCATGATCGAGGAGCCGGGCTCGTTTTCGGGCAGGTGCAATTCGCCGAGGCCCGAGCGCGGCCCGGAGCCGAGGAAGCGGATGTCGTTGGCGATCTTGAAAAGGTCGGTGGCGAGCGCGGCGAGGCTGCCATGGAAATTGGCGAGAGCGCCATGCGACGCCAGCGCCTCGAACTTGTTCGATGCGGTGCGAAAGGGCAGGTGGGTGATTGTCGTCAGCTGCGCGGCAATGCCGGTGTCGAAGCCTTTCGGCGCGTTCAAGCCCGTGCCGACGGCAGTTCCGCCTTGTGCCAGTGCATAGACGTCTTCGAGAGAAGCGAGAATACGCTTTTTGCCGAGTTCGAGCGCCGCGACATAGCCTGAAAATTCCTGGCCGAGCGTCAGCGGCGTGGCGTCCTGCGTGTGGGTGCGGCCGATCTTGACGACGGCCTCGAATTCCTTCGCCTTCGCGGCAAGCTCCTCGATCAGGTTGGTGATGGCCGGCAGGAGGTGAATGGTCGCCTCGCGTGCCGCCGCGACGTGCATGGCGGTCGGGAACGTGTCGTTCGACGACTGGCTCATATTGACGTGGTCGTTCGGATGGACCGGCTTCTTGGAGCCGAGTTCGCCGCCGAGCATCTCGATCGCGCGGTTGGAGATGACCTCGTTGGCGTTCATGTTGGTCTGCGTGCCCGATCCTGTCTGAAAGACGACGAGCGGAAAATGCTCGTCGAGCTTGCCGTTCGCCACTTCATCGGCGGCTGCCGCGATCGCCTTGCCAAGGGCGGGATCGAGCTTGCCAAGCTGCATGTTGGTCTCGGCCGCCGCGCGCTTGATGAGGCCGAGCGCGTGGATGAGAGGCAACGGCATGCGATCCGTGCCGATCCGGAAATTCTGGAAGCTGCGCTGCGTCTGCGCGCCCCAATAGCGGTCGCCTGGAACGTCGATAGGGCCGAAAGTATCGGATTCGGTACGGGATGCCGTCATGGAATGCTCCTTTGTTGGCGGGAACATAGTGATCGGCTGGTGGGGCGTCTACAGAAACAATGATGCGTCCGGCCGGCTCAGTATTCGAAGCGAAAACGGGCGCCACGCGACGCCCGTTTGCTGACCGATCCGATTGGCGGGAAGGCTATTTCACGGTCTTGTCCGCCTTCTCGACGAAGGCGTTGGTATACGTCTTGGTGATGTCGATATTGGCCTTGGCGACATCGGGCGAGCCGATCTTGAACACATCGAGCACGGCCTCGGCACCCTTCGGGTCCA
>SCRB01000717.1 GCA_004299545.1 Rhizobiaceae bacterium | reverse complement strand
GCGAATCATCGCCAGCGGCGTGGCCATGCCCAGCGCGCACGGGTAGCCCATGACCAGGACGGAGAGCGTCGCGAACGCGACGCGCGTCCAGTCGATACCGCCGTGCATCACACCGTACGCAATCCATCCGAGCAGAGCTGCCGCTGCGACCGTGAGCACCGTCGGGACGTAGATGAGCAGGATACGTTCGACCAGCACCAGGATCGCAGGCTTGAGCGCTTTCGCTGCCTCGACCTCACGCGCCACCCGGGCGACGAAACTCTGCGCAGCGAGCGTCGTCACCGCAATGAGCAGCATGCCATCGGTATCGGTTGAGCCACCGATGACGCTTGCCCCCGGCCGTTTGGTGACCGGAAGCGGCTCGCCCGTGACCATCGACTCATCGATGGAGGCGACACCGTCGAGGACTTCGCCATCGAGTGGGATGCGCTCGCCGGCCAGTACCCGCACCTGCTCGCCAATTGCGATCTGAGCGACGGATACTTCCAGGTCTTGTCCATCTCGAATGACGCGCGCCGTGTCCGGCTGCAGCTCCAGCACCTTGCGCACGGCCTGCGAGGCACGCGTGCGTACGAGTCCAGCCACGAAGCTGCTGAGCGTGTGATACGTCATCAAGAATGCAGCCGCGCCGAAGAAGTCCGCTGCGGGTAGCGCTCGGTCGAAGATGCCGACGAGGCCGGCAGCGTATCCGCCCAAGGCACCGAAGCTGAGCAACACGTGTTGATTGAGGATGCCGCGGCGTGCGGCGGCAAAGGCCATGCGCAGAAACTTCACGCCTACGCCGAACACCACGATGCCTGAGAGCGCGGCCATCCAGGCGATCTCCCAGGAGGTGGCGATCGGCACGTGGGTCCACTCACCGATCATCATGATCAGCCCTGCGCCGCTGACGAGCACGGCCAGCAAGAGCCTGCGCCGCTCGGCGTCGAGCTCGCGCTCTTCCTCCTCGAAGGCACGAAGCTTATTTGGATCGCGCACCGAGTAGCCCAGCGAGCGCAGCAGGTCGCTCACCTTGGCGTTGGTCGCTCGCGAGCCGTCGTAGTCGATCAGAGCCTCTTCGTGGGTGAGGTTGACGGCCGCCCGCTCGACGCCGGGAACCTGGCTGAGCGCCCGCTCGACGCTCTGCCGGCAGAACGAGCACTGCATGCCGCCCACGCCGAGTTGTAGTCTTGCCATGGCACGATGCTAAACCCTGACCCCGAGGACAAGGTCAAGCCCCCGGCGCGCCCTTGACTTTGCCCCGAGGGCAAGGTCTACACTGGGGGGGGGATGCGTATGTGCCGCCATGAGCCGGCACCCACGAGGAGATCGAGATGACCAAAAGCCACCTGGCAATCGAAGGCATGCATTGCGGAAACTGCGCGAACGCAATTCGCCAGGGCTTGCGCACGCTCGACGGCGTGCTCGATGCCGACGTGCATCACGCCACGAACGATGCTGACGTTACCTTCGACGAGGCCAAGGTGAACGTCGCCAAGCTGCTAGAGACGCTCACGGTTCTCGGCTACGAGGCGAAAGAGGTCGCCGCGTGATGTACATCGGCGAGCTCGCACGGCGCGTGGGGGCGACGCCCAAGGCGGTGCGATATTACGAGCGGCTGGGACTCCTCCGTTCCCGGCGCACGCAGTCCGGCTACCGTGAGTTCGACGAGCAGTCGGTGGAGATCGTGCGCGCGATCCGGCGTATGCAGTTCCTCGGCATTCCCATCAACGAGGTACGTGAGATTCTCGCGTTGCTGGAAGAAGAAGCGCAGCCGTGCGAGCAGGTTCGGCGTCTGCTGCGCGACCGGCGCGCTGATGTGGCGCAGCGCATTCGCGAGCTCAAGGCCTTCGATCGCGTCCTCGCCGACCTGGAGTCCACCGCGCCCGGCGGCAGCGGCGGATGCGCCATTCTTGCGCGGGTCGATCCCAAGGCGAGAGGTCGCCAATCTCCGCGGGCACCTGCGTCATAGCCGTCGCCCTTGCCACCGGGGCGGCCTGTCTGTTGGGGCGCGCTGCGGAGCGCCTTCAACACGTTGCGGAACCTCAGTTCCCTGGTGGCGAGTATCGAGAGACGCGTACCGCGGCACAACAGGTTCCTGTAGCGCCTTCTCGGAGTTTGCTGTACGCTCGCGTGCGCGACGGAAGGCGGCGATACACGCCGCCGAGAGGTCTTTTAAGGGTCACAGCATGGCCTCAGTATACTCCCGGGCTGCCGAAAGCCGACGTAAGCCCGCTTACTGCTAGGGCGCTGGCTGGTCACCGCGCGCAGGTTCGGAAGCCGGCGAAGATGTCGCGACGATCGGGGAGGAAGAAGTTGCGGTAGGTGTTGCTCACCAGCCGC
>SCRB01000716.1 GCA_004299545.1 Rhizobiaceae bacterium | reverse complement strand
CTCAATCGCACCACCCGCCAGTTTTCCCTGACCGAAGCCGGCCACACCTATTTCGCCCGCTCTTCCGAGATCATCAGGGAGATCGACAGCCTCGCCGACGCCGTGCGCGAATCGGCCAGGGACGTGCGCGGCAGGATCAAGCTTTCTGCACCGCGCACGTTCGCCGATGTCGAGATCGGCCAATCGCTCATCGATTTCGCCAAGGCCTATCCCGACATCGTCCTCGAAATCCATCTCGACGACCGCTTCGTCGATCTGGTCGAGGAAGGCTTCGATCTTGCCATCCGCGTCACAAGGCTCGAAAACTCCTCGCTCATCGCCCGAAAACTCGCGCCTTTTTCCATCAGGCTTTGCGCGTCGCCGGAACTGATCGAAAAATCGGGGCAGCCGGTGAAGCCGCAGGACCTCGCGAACCTCCCCTGCATTATCGACACCAACGGCCGCTGGCTGTCGAACTGGCCGTTCATCGGCGATAATGGCGGTACGGTCAGTGTAGCGGTTTCCGGGCCGATCGAGGTCAACAGCCCGCTCACCGCCAAGGCGGCGGCGCTTTCCGGACTTGGCTTCGCCATACTGCCCGATTTCATCGCCGCGGAAGAAGTGGAAAGCGGCAGGCTGGTGACGGTTCTCGATCGCTATATCTGCACCGAAGGCAGCGGCATCTTCGCGGTCTACCCGCACCGACGCTACCTGCCTGCCAAGGTCAGGGTCCTCGTCGATTTTCTTGTACGCTGGTTCAAGAGGTGCGATCCGGACTGGTTGCCCCTATCGGCGCGGGACGCGAAGCCGGATGTCCCAGTTTCACAAGACGTAGAAGTTCCATAAGACGTAGAATTTGTCCCGTCGATTCAAGCGTTCCGGCCACGTATGGCCGCGAGCACGGCATCGGTAACATCGCGCGTCGTCGCCTTACCGCCGAGGTCCGGCGTGTGCAGGGCCGGATCCGCCGTCACGCGCTCGATCGCCACCATCAGCCTTGCGGCAGCATCCTTCTCGCCAAGATGATCGAGCATCATCACCGTGCTCCAGAACGTACCGATCGGATTGGCGATCCCCTTGCCGGTGATGTCGAAGGCCGAGCCGTGGATCGGCTCGAACATGGACGGCGTCCTGCGCTCCGGATTGAGATTGGCCGTCGGCGCGATGCCGATCGAGCCGGCAAGCGCGGCCGCAAGGTCCGAGAGGATATCGGCATGGAGGTTGGTTGCCACGATCGTATCGAGCGAACCCGGATTCACCACCATGCGCACCGTCATCGCATCGACCAGCATCTTGTCCCAGGTGACTTCTGGAAATTCCGCCGATACTTCTTTTGCCACTTCATCCCAGAGCACCATGCCGTGCCGCTGGGCGTTCGACTTGGTGACGACAGTCAGAAGCTTGCGCGGCCTTGAGCGTGCCAAGCCGAAGGCGAAGCGCATGATCCGCGTAATGCCGGCGCGCGTGTGGATCGCCACGTCGGTCGCGACCTCCTCCGGCAGCCCGCGATGCGTGCGGCCGCCCTGCCCGGCATATTCGCCTTCCGAATTCTCCCGCACGATCACCCAGTCGAGATCGGCGGCGCCGACATTCCGAAGCGGGCTCGTTATGCCGGGGAGAATGCGCGTCGGCCGGACATTCGCATATTGGTCGAGCGTCTGGCAGATAGCGAGCCGCAAGCCCCATAGCGTCACATGATCGGGAACGTCGGGCGCACCGACCGCGCCGAACAGGATCGCGTCGAATGTCCTGAGACGGTCCACGCCATCTTCCGGCAGGAAAGCACCGTCGCGCTTGTAGCGCTCCGATCCCCAGTCGAAATGCTCGGTCTCGACAGCGAAGCCGCCGTCACGCGCGGCGGACGCTTCGAGCACTTCGAGCCCTGCCGCCACGACTTCCTTGCCGATCCCGTCGCCCGGGATCGCCGCGATCCGATGCTTGCGCACGCTCATGGCCACCCTATTCCTTGACCGCTCCCGTCATCGAGGAAACGTAATAATCGACGAAGAAGGAATAGAGGATCACAACCGGCAGCGAGCCGAAAAGCGCGCCGGCCATCAACGACCCCCATTCATAGACGTCGCTCCTGACCAGTTCCGTCAGGACGCCGACCGGCACCGTCTTGTTCTCGGACGACTGGATGAAGGTCAGTGCATAGATGAACTCGTTCCAGGAAAGCGTGAAGGCGAAGATGCCCGCCGAGATCAGCCCCGGCACGGAAAGCGGCAGGATGACCTTGACGAGGATCTGCCAGCGGCTCGCCCCGTCCATCAGCGCACATTCCTCCAGTTCGAAGGGGATGGTGCGGAAATAACCCATCAGGAGCCAGGTGCAGAAGGGAATGAGGAAGGTCGGATAGGTGAGGATCAGCGCCCATTCGCTGTCGTAGAGCCCGAGCTTGAAGACCATGAGCGCGAGCGGAATGAACAGGATCGACGGCGGCACCAGATAGGCGAGGAAGATGACGAGGCCGACGGTGCGTGCGCCGGTGAAGCGCAGCCTTTCGATCGAATAGGCCGCAAGCACCGAGACGACGACGGAAATGACCGTGGCACCGACGGTGACGACCATCGTATTCCACAGCCACGCCGGGTAGTCGGTGTCGAACAGCAGATATTTGATGTGTTCGAGCGTCGGGTGGACCACCCAGAACGGGCTGAAATGCTGATAATCGGTCAGTTCGTGGTTCGGCTTTATGGCCGTGATCGTCATCCAGTAGAACGGGAAGAGCAGCACGAACAGGAAGACCGCCAGCGGCAGGTAGATCGTTACGAGCCGGCGGGGCAGCCTGGTGAGATAGTCCATGCCGCCTTCATCACCATGAACGGCAGCGGTGGATGTCGTCGCCTGCGCCATCAGTCGCGCCCTCCCTGCTGCCAGCGTCGCCTCTGCATGCCGAAATAGCTGAACATGATGGCGGCGAGCAGGAACGGGATCATCGAGATGGCGATCGCCGCGCCTTCGCCGAGATGGCCGCCGGGGATCGCCCGCTGGAACGACAAAGTCGCGAGCAGGTGCGTGGCGTTGACCGGCCCGCCGCGTGTGAGGACGTAGATCAGCTGGAAATCGGTGAAGGTGAAGATCACGGAGAAAGTCATGACGACCGCGATGATCGGCGTCAGCATCGGCAGCGTCACATGGCGAAAACGCTGCCAGCTACCGGCGCCGTCAAGCGTCGCCGCCTCGTAGAGCGAGGGCGAGATCGTCTGCAGGCCGGCAAGCAGCGTGATCGCCACGAAGGGGATGCCGCGCCAGATGTTGGCGGCGATGACCGAGGCGCGCGCCAGCGTCGGATCGCCGAGGAAATTGATCGGGTGATCGATCAGGCCGAGATGGATGAGCGAATAGGAAATGATCGAGAACTGGGCGTCGTAGATCCACCAGAAGGCGATCGCCGAAAGCACCGTCGGCACCACCCAGGGCAGCAGGATAATTGCCCGGAAAAACGCCTTGAAGGGCAGCTTTTCGTTGAGGATGAGCGCCAACCAAAGCCCGAGCGCGAACTTTATCACCGACGCCACGACCGTATAGAGGATGGTGTTGAAGACCACCAGGCGGAAGACGCTGTCGCTGATCAGGTAGCGATAGTTCTCCAGCCCGATGAAGGTCCCCGATCGCCCGATTTGTGCGTCGGTAAAGCCGAGCCACACGCCGAGGCCCAGCGGATAGGTGAGGAAGACCAGCAGGAAGGCGGCTGCGGGGAAGAGGAAGAGGAGTCCCAGCACATTTCTGTTTTCGAGGAGCTTCGAAAAGCCGCTCCGTTTCGGGGCACGTCTGAGGACCGCTGATTGGCTCATGAAGTCTTCCCGTGTCGTCGCTGTAGGCAGGCTGGCCCTGCCATCCGCCGGCGGCATGAAAGGCCCGGCATCAAGCCGGGCCTCGTCGGTTCATCGGCCGAAGATCCATCCGGCCTGTCGCGTCAGCTCTTGTAGTAGCGCTTGGCGCGGTCGGCGGCACGCTTCGCGGCCTCCTCGGGCGTCCGCTGACCGGTCGCCGCTTCGGCGAACATGTCGACCAGCACATAGTCGGCCATGACGGCTGCCGACGCCGGCCCGAGCGGCCCGGCATAGCCGTTGGTCCTCAGCGTTTCCGACGCCTTCGCATAAGGCGCGAAGACCGGGTTGGCGGTCCAGATCGGATTGTCGGCATAGGCCTTCAGTGTCTGGCAGCAATAGGCGCTCGACGATTCGATCCATTTCGACATCTGCGGCTTCTCGAACATGTATTTCAGGTAGAGCTTCGCCGCGTTCGGATACTTCGTATATTTGAAGATCACCGCGCTTGTCACCTGATGCAGTTCGACGTCCTTGCCGCTCTTTCCGACCGGCAGGTTGGTCGTGCCGATGTCGTCTGCAATGGCCTTGAGCTTGGGGTCGCTGGCGGCCGAATAATAAACGGAGACGCCGTTGGCGATCACGGAAACCTTGCCGGCGAGGAAGGCGCGGTTGTTGTTGACGTCGAGCCAGCTTTCCGTACCCGG
>SCRB01000715.1 GCA_004299545.1 Rhizobiaceae bacterium | reverse complement strand
CGCTTTCCGCAACGATGGCCGGTGAAACCGTCACGATCCGTTCCGCTTCGGCTTCGATCGCCGGCGGCGGCACGGTCCACGCCTCCGGAACGATCTCGACCAATGCGGCCGGGGGTTTCCCGGCGAATTTGAAGATCGTCCTCGACAAGGCCCGCTATGCCGACGGCAAGATGGTGGTCGCGACATTGAGCGGCAAACTCGCCGTGACGGGCGGGCTCGCCCACGATCCGCTGATTGCAGGCAATATCGACATCGCCCACGCCGAGATCACCGTGCCCGACACTCTCGGCGGGGGTGCTTCCGCACTTAACGTCAAGCATATCCATCCGCCCCGCCGGGTCGCAGAGACCCTGAAACGCGCCCGCGCCAATGACGGCACGCCGGTGCCGACGGCGCGGCCGAGCATTGTCAAGGTCAACATCACCGTGCGTGCGCCGAACCAGATCTTCGTGCGTGGACGCGGTCTCGACGCCGAACTCGGCGGCCGCGTCAAGCTGACGGGGCCGGTCACGGATATCCGTCCGGTCGGCGGGTTCAAGCTCATCCGCGGGCGCCTCTCGATCCTGAGCCAGCGCATCACCTTCAACGAAGGAGAAGTATCGCTCGTCGGCGACCTCAACCCCTTCATCAATTTCGTCGCCCAGAGCGAAGGGGAGAACATCATCGTCTATATCACGGTGAGCGGCCGCGTGGACGACCCCAAGATCGTGTTTTCCTCGCAGCCGCAACTGCCGCAGGACGAGGTGCTGGCGCAACTGATCTTCAAGCGCAGCATCAGCGAATTGTCACCCATCCAGATCGCGCAACTCGCCGCTGCCGTGGCGGAACTGGCCGGCGGCTCGAACACATCGCTCCTCGACAATCTGCGCAAGGCGACGGGCCTTGACGATCTTGATGTCGTCACCGACCAGCAAGGCAAGACCGCCGTGCGCGCCGGCCGCTACATCAACGAGCACATCTACCTCGGCGTCGAGGCAGGGGCCGAAGGCAACACCAAGGGCACCATCAATCTCGACATCACCAAGCATCTGAAGGCCAAAGGCGGCCTCGGCAGCGATGGAGATTCCGATCTCGGCCTATTCTACGAGAAGGATTATTGAACGGCTTTTCTCCCCCGGGGGAGAAAAGCCGCTTCACCCCTACCGCACCACCGACACAACCGCGGCCGCCAGCGCGTCGAGCCGGTCTTCGGGCAGGCCGGCAACGTTGATACGCCCATCGCCCACCATATAGACGCCATGCTCCTTGCGCAGTTTCTCCACATCAGCCGGCGTCGCGCCGAGCCGCGAGAACATGCCGCGGTGGCGGGCGATGAAATCGAAGCGGTCGCTGTTCGACTGGCGCCGAAGCGCATCGGCAAAACCCTCGCGCAGCGAAACCATCCGCTGCCGCATGGATTCCAGTTCTTCCTTCCAGTTCGCGGTCAGTTCCTTATCCTCGAGAATGATGCGGATAGCCGCCGCCGCATGGTCCGGCGGCATCGAATACATGCCGCGCGCGACCGACAGAAGCTGGGTATAGGCGATATCGGCTTCCGCCACCCCCTTGCCGAGCAGGAATGCCGTGCCGACGCGATCGCGATAAACGGCGAAGTTCTTGGAACAGCTTGCCGCGACCGCCATTTCCGGTACGCGCGAGGCAAGCAGCCGGACGCCATAGGCATCCTCCTCAAGCCCGTCGCCGAAACCCTGATAGGCCAGGTCGACGAAGGGGAACAGTCCGCGCGAAACGAGAAGGTCGGCGACCGCTTCCCACTGCCTGTGGTCGAGATTGGCGCCCGTCGGGTTGTGGCAGCAGCCATGCAGCAGCACGACGTCACCCGGCACGGCCTTCTTCAGCGCCTCCATCATGGCGTCAAAACGCACAGTACCCGTGGCGGCGTCGAAATAGGGATATTCCCTGGTCGTCACGCCGGCAGCACGGATCAGCGGCACGTGGTTCGGCCATGTCGGATCGGAGAGCCATACCGTCGCGCCCGGCTTCGCCCGCGCGATAAGTTCGGCAAGGATTCGCAACGCGCCCGATCCGCCCGGCGCCTGCGCCGCGCGGATACGCGCCCTGTCGGCGTCCTTCCCGAAAACGAGCCCGATCATCGCCGCGTTGAAGAGCGTATCGCCTCCCATGTCGACATAGGTCTTCGTATTCTGCTGCTG
>SCRB01000714.1 GCA_004299545.1 Rhizobiaceae bacterium | reverse complement strand
AATGCCTCGAAACCGGCCTCGCGGTTGCGGTAGAACTCGATGCGGATGGTGCCGAAATGGTTGAGGCCGCGATTGACCGGCAAATCCTCGCCCCAGTAATCGCTCCGTCTTTCATAGTTGATGCTCTGGCCCGCACGGAACTGACCGACCTTGTAGGGGCCGGAACCGAGCGGCGGATTGAGTTGTGACCCGTCGAATGGATTTTTCGTGAAGAACGCCTTCGACACGATCGGGAAGGTCGCGACCGAAAGAATGGTCCGGTCGGACTGCTTGCCGGAAAAGGAAAGCCGCACCGTCATTGGACCGTCGGCAGTTGCGTCTTTCAGAAAGCGGAGCGGCAGGAGCAGGCTCGGATGGCCCTTCTCCTTGAAAAGTTTGTAGGTGAACGCAACATCCTCCGCCGTTAGCGGCGAACTGTCGGAGAAGCGGATGTTCGGGCGGAGCTTGAAGGTATAGCTGTCGCCGTCCTCCGACACCGTCACGCTTTCGGCGAGCAGGCCGTAAATGGCGTCCGGTTCGTCGATCGCACGGGTCATCAGGGAATCGAAGCAGAGCTCCATCCTGGGCGGTGCGTCGCTGTTCGGCACAAAGCTGTTCAGCGTGTTGAAGGTTTCGACATTCTGGTTATAGGCCCAATCGGGTGGGGAGAAATTGAAGAGACCGCCCTGGGGCGCCTCGGGACTCGCATAGTCGAAATGCTGGAAATCAGGTCCGTATTTCAGGTCACCGAAGGCGGACAGGCCGTGGAGTGGAACGGTGCGCTTGACGGCACCGCGGCTGGAACCGGGGAGAAACGCGGCCGCCGCCGCTCCACCGACGAGGCCGAGGAAGGTCCGTCGCTTCAGCGGCACCCTCAATTCTGGCTCGCATATTTCGTGGCGAGCGCCGCTTCCTTCGCCTTGTCGATCCACCAGGAATCGGTATCGACGCCGACATAGGAGGGCTGCTTGTCGGGAATGCCGAACTTGTTCCAGTAGGCGACCCAGATCTCGGGCCGGTTCCATTGCGGGATCGTGTAGTAATTCCACAACAGAACCCGGTCGAGCGCATGGGTGGCGGCGATCAGATCGTCGCGGCTGGTCGCGAAGATCACGCGGTTGACCAGCTTGTCGACGGCCGGATTCTTGATGCCCATCAGGTTGCGCGACCCCGGCGCATCGGCCGCCGCCGAACTCCAATAGTCGCGCTGCTCGTTGCCCGGGGAAGCCGATTGCGGGAAGGTCCCGCCGGCGAGCATGTCGAAGTCGAAATTGCGCACCCGGTTGATATATTGCACCGGGTCGACGATGCGCAGTCGGGCGTCGATTCCGAGCCTCTTCAGGTTCTGGATGAAAGGCGTCGTTATCCGCTCATCCGTGTCGCCGCGGCCTAGAAATTCGATCCGGAGGGGCTGGCCGGTCTTGCCGTTGACCAGCTTGCCGCCGCGCATCTGCCACCCGGCCTCTTTCAGGAGGTCGAAGGCGCGGCGAAGATTGGCGCGTTCTTCCTGCGGCGTGTTGTCGACGGGAAGCTTGAACGGTTTGGTGAAGACCTCCGGCGGCACTTCGTCCTTCACCGTATCGAGGATCTCGAGTTCCTTGCCTGTCGGCAGTCCGCTCGACGCCAGGTCGCTGCCGACGAAATAGCTCTCCGTGCGCTTATAGAGCCCGTAGAACAGCGTCCGGTTCATGCTCTCGAAATCGAAGGCGTAGGTCAGGGCCTCGCGGACGCGTCGGTCCTGGAACTGCGGCCGGCGCAGGTTCATGACATAGGCCTGCATGAACTGGCTGTTGGTTGCGGGGAGAGATTTCTTGATGACGTCGCCGGCCTTGAAAGCGGGAAAAGTGTAGCCCGTCGCCCAGCGCGCCGACTGGTTCTCCATGCGGAGATCGCTGATGCCGCCCTTGGTGAAGGCCTGCCACACGGCGTTCTCGTCGGTGAAATAGGTATAGACCATGCGGTCGAAATTGTAGCGCCCGACATTGACGCCGAGATTGGCGGCCCAATAGTCCGGCACGCGCTTCCAGACGACCCGCGAACCCGGCTTGAAGCTCTCTATTTTGTAGGGTCCGGAACCAAGCGGTGGTTCGAGGGTCGGTTGCGTGATGTCCCGTTTCTTGCCGGAAGCATCGGTTCCTTCCCACCAATGCTTCGGCAGGACGACGAGATCGCCGAGAATGTGCGGCAATTCGCGATTGCCCTTCTGGTTGAAATGGAATTCGACCTCATGGTCGGAAAGCGCCACCGCGTCCGTCACGTTGGCGAAATAGCGCGTATAGACCGGGCTGTTGGCCTTGAGCACGTTGAAGGACCAGACGACGTCCTCCGCTGTGATCGGCGTCCCGTCCTGCCATTTGGCACGGCTGTCGATGCGATAGGTCGCGGAGGAGAAGTCCGGCGGGTATTTGAAGGCATCGGCGATGAGCGGATAGCTGGTGCCGGGCTCCTCGGTCGATTGCCGCATCAGCGTGTCGTAGAGATAGCCGCCGAATTCGTTGAGGCCGGCGGCCGCGGTCCCCCTGACGATGAAGGGATTGAAGCTGTCGAAGGTGCCTGTCGCCACATAATGGAAGGTGCCGCCTTTCGGCGCGCCCGGATTGACGTAGTCATAGCGTGGGAAACTGTCGCCGTATTTCGACGTGCCGATCAGGGAAGAAATGGTCCGCCATTGATCGTCGGCATGGGCGGCCGGAACGAAGAAAATCGCAAGCACAAGAGCAGCGAACAGGCGGTTGGCGAAAATCATTGCACCTCCAGGGTCGAGGCTAAATTAGACGATATGGTGTCGATGGAAAGCCGCATGACTGCTTGGCGGCAAAATATCCGGGCCAATAGCAGAAGAGCCGGGGCATGCCCGGCTCTTCCGATGAACAACAGCGCGTGCGCAGCTTACTTCGTCTGCGCGCCTGCCTTCGGCGCGGTGCCCTGAGCCGGAGCCTGCCCATTGTCATTGCCGGCTGCCGGTGCGGTCGCGGGTGCCTTGCCCTGATCGGATCCCGCAGCAGGAGCCTTGCCGTCGGCAGGGGCCTTTGCATCCGCCGGTGCGGCGGCTTTCTTCGCAGCTTCCGGCGAAGGCAGCGGCTCCGGATTGTCGGACAGCGTCCTGAGGAAGGAAATCACGTCGGCGCGCTCCTGCGCGTCGTCGAGACCGGCAAATCCCATCGCCGTCCCGGGAACCTCCTTGCGGGGCTGGGTGATGAATTCGCTGATCAGCTGGTAGGTCCAGTGCTTCTTGCTCTCGTCGGAGAACTTCTTCATGCCGGCCGAATAGCTGAAGCCGGGATGCGATGCGATCGGGCGGCCGACGACGCCCCAGAGATTCGGTCCGACCTTGTTCGGGCCGCCCTTGGTGCCATCGTGGCAGGCTTCGCAGCGATGGAAGATCTGCTCGCCTTTCTTGGCGTCAGCCTTGGCGAGAAGCGGCCCGATCTCGACCGGTGCCGCCGGCTTTGCGGCGGTAGCGGCCGCCGTTTCTTCCGCCTTGATCGCAAAACCCTCTTTTTCGGGTTTCGGCGAGGAGAAGATCGCGTCGGAGAGAAGGGCAATGGTAAAGACGACAAAAATGGTACCCAGGAGGGCGCCGATCATTTTGTTGTATTCGAAAGAATCCATTCTCCCCTCAGCTCCTGCTGCGCTGGACACGCCGGATCGGACGTATCTGGCTGACTGCGCCGGTCTCCCAGCAATCCCCCGCTGGTCCCCCAGGGCAGATAATCGGCGGGAAACTAGGTCTTTTGCTTCACCGTTGCAACACCTATAAGGGCCAATCCAAGTGAGACCTTTTGCCACTTTCCCCACCTGTTTTTCGGAAATAGTCCACGCGCATGACGACCCTCGTTCTCATCCCCGCCCGAATGGCTTCGACGCGGTTGCCGGGCAAGCCGCTCGCCGATATCGCCGGGAAACCCATGATCGTGCATGTCGCGCTGCGGGCGCGTGAAAGCGGCCTCGGCCGCGTCGTCGTGGCGACCGACACGAAAGAGGTTGCCGAAGCAGTTTCCGCTCACGGGATAGACGCCGTCATGACCGGAATCGAACATCAGTCGG
>SCRB01000713.1 GCA_004299545.1 Rhizobiaceae bacterium | reverse complement strand
CGCGGCCATAATGGCGATTTACTTCTCGAAGAGGCTTTCGACAGCCTCTTCGGCTGGCCCGGCAATTCGCAGACATGGGTATCCGTCTACGCTTGAGGCGCGGCCATGAACGCGCCGGTCGTCAAATTTCCCTCGAAGCTTTCCAGCGAACCGAATCATCGTTTCTGTGGTCTGTGCGGCAGACGCGTTTATCCGTTCCTCTGTGACAACATCGGGTTCGGACCCTGTATCGACGAGCGCAGCAATGCCGTCGATTGCCGTGACCTTCAACATGCGATCGTCGGCGCGGTCCGGATGGCGGAAAAGTGCGAGCGCACCATCCATCCGGAATGGACGGCGCTGATCGCGCGTCTCGGCCTGCCCCAGGTGCTGATCGATGAATGGCTGGCTAAAGCCGAAAGAGCGGCCAGCATTCGCGATCAGATTCGTCTTGGCGAATATGGGGCGGCCGGCGGCTTGCCGTTCATGCGCGCACTGTCCGAATGGGTCGCCGCAGGCGACGCCGATGAGAAGATCATCGCGCTTGTCGAAGCGCTCAAGGTGCATTGCGATCCCACCGCCGGCGGCACGAAACCGGTTTCGATGCTCGACATCATGGATTGGTTCGAGCGCCTCGGCGAACGGGCAAAAGACATTCTCTCCGATCCTGGCGACTGGGAGATGGCAGAATGAACGCGCCGCTCGTTCCTGTCGCGGATACTTCTGACCTCGCCGCTATTGTAGAGAGAGCGCGCGCTCTGTTGGACGACGGCGACGTGCTTGCCGCGCGCATGCTTGCGGGCGCCGCCTATGACGCTGCAAAGGCTGCCGCCGCCTTTGCCTCGCGTTTCGGCGCGGCAGAGCGTCTCGTCAGTAAGGCGCGGCGTCTCCAAGGAGATGCATTGCTCATCGGGTCGCGCGCGCGGATCAGGCTCGCCGATGATTACGATGCCGCCCAAGCGACGGGCGAGGTCGCTGCACATGGCGGAAATCGAAAAATCAAGATTCCGGACGGGAAACTTGAACCGGCCAAGATGGAGACTCTCGGTCTCTCGCCGAAAGAGATTCATGAGGCGCGCAAACTTCGGGATGCCGAGCGCGAGCGGCCGGGAATCGTCGAGCAGGCGATAGAGGCGCGGCTTGCTTGCGGGCTAGAGCCCAGCCGCGCCAATTTGCGCGCGGCAATCGGCACGGACAGCGCCACGGCCGCCGAACGCGGCGACAATCTCTACCAGACGCCTCCGGAGGCGATGCGTGCGCTTCTGTCGCTCACCCGATTTTCGCCCGTCGTGTGGGAGCCCGCCTGCGGCAAGGGCGCGATCAGCCGCATGCTTGAGGATGCCGGCTACGATGTGCTGCTTTCCGACTTGCGCGATTACGGCACCCACAACAAAGACGGCGAGGTGCAGGAGGTCGGTGATTTCCTCGAAACACGTCGCACGAAATCCGGAATTCGCGGTCCGTGGCAGGGCGCGCTCGCCGCGCCGGCGGCCATCGACATCGTCACCAACCCACCCTACGGGACCAATCTTAACGCCTTCGCGGCGCATGCGTTGAGGGAGCACAGGCCGCGCCGTATGGCGCTTCTCCTCAATCTCAATTTTCTCTGCGGCTTCGACGATCCCGATCGTTGCTACTCCATGGACGAATGCCCGCCGTCGACAATTTACGTCTTTACCCGCCGGCTGCCGATGATGCACCGCGACGGTTGGGCGGGACCGGAAGCGTCCAGCCGCATGAATACCGCGTGGTTCGTGTGGGAGCTGACCGGCGAGGGAGCTTCCGCGACCTATCACGATCCGAAGCGGCCGACGGAGATCGTGCGGATCGACTGGAAGACATTCGAGAATTCCAAACCCTGCGGGCCGCTCGATCCATCGACGCCTGTCGCGGCGTCACCGGGAACAGAGCCGCTTCTCACTTGGAACCAGCCCTATGAGAACGGTCGCATCGTCGCCAGGCTAGGGACGATCGATGTCGGCGCTGTATTTCCCGACCGCAACAACCCGACGCAGACGACCTGGGCGTTCTGGCTTGGCATGCCTGCCGGCGCAGCTGCGCAGACGAAAGCCAAATCGGTCGATGCTGCGAAAAACGCGTTGCTGAAGCGGTTTTGCGAAGCTACCGGTCTGGAGGCCGCGGAATGATGGACGCTGCCGTCATCCGCGAACCATCCGGCATTCGGGAACTTCTCGATTGCAATCCAATAGCCGGCACACCGCGTGTGGGTTCGCTGCGGTTCTGGACAGGGCGCGAAGAGAAAATCCTGCGCGCGACCTATCCAGGCGGCGGCGTCTCGGCCTGTCTCGCCGCGCTGCCGGGCCGCTCGGCCTCCTCGATCTATCAGCGCGCTGCCGTGCTCGGCCTGCGCGTTTCGGGTCGTGGCGGCAATATACGCGAGCGGCAGCGTTGGACATCGAGCGAGCCAATCGATGCATTGATCCGCCGCACCTATCAGAAGACGCCGTCGAAGGGCGATATCTCGACTTGCGCCGCGACCTGCGGGCGTCCGCGCTGGTGGGTATCGAAGCGTGCGCAGACGCTTGGGCTGGTTACGCCGCGTTTCAAGGAACCGCCGTGGACGGACGCCGAGATCGAACTGGTCACGGAAAATGCACATCGCAGCCCGGTGACGTTGCAGCGCATGCTGCAGCGTCGCGGCTTTTCCCGTACGGCGACCGCCATCACCGTCAAGCTCAAGAGGCTCCACGCTGATCGCACCGATCCTCATCATCTGAACGCCAACCAGCTCGCCACCGTTATGGGCGTCGACCGGAAAACGGTCGGTCAATGGATCTCCAAGGGGTGGCTAATTGCCAGGCGGCGACAGGCATCGAGCCTCGATGATTTCTGGTGGATTCATCGGAAAGATATCGCTCGCTTCATCACCGACAATGTGGCGGTCATCGATATCCGCAAGGTCGACAAATTCTGGTTCGTCGATCTTCTGGCGGGAGGCGGAAAATGAGCCTCCATTACGATCACGCCGAAATCGCCCGCGCCATGGCGCGCCTGAAAAAGGCACTCGAAAAGCGCATGCAGCAGGATGACCAGCTGGAGCGTTCGCGCGCGGCGCGGCCGATCCGCTCGGGCGAACTTGCCGCCTATGACACCGCCGCTCTCGGGCGAAAGCTGCGTCCGATGCTGGAATATGACGGGCGCGGCTGGCGCGCGCTTGCCGCCGAGATCGGCGTCACGTCGCCGGACCTGTCGCGCGTCATGGCGGGGCAGGACGTTTCCGCCGCCAAGATCTTCGCGATCTGCGACTGGGCCGGCCTCGCGGCGCGGCGGTTTTACCGGCCGCCGAAAGGCGCGCCGAAGCCACGCAAACGGCCGCGACCGATGCATCGGCCAAGGCAAATGTTTCACGGGAAGAGCACTGAAACAGTCGGCGCAGCCGAAGGGGGAAAAGCATGAGCGGCTGGATCATGACGCATTCGGGGAAGCCATTCTATCCGGCTCGGCCGGCGCCGTCCGACATCGATATACTCGACATCGCGCATGCGCTATCCATGACCTGCCGCTACGGCGGACATGCACGGCGCTTTTATTCGGTGGCGGAGCATTGTGTCCTCGTCGCGTCGCAGGTTCCGGCGAAACTGCGGCTTGCCGCGCTGCTGCA
>SCRB01000072.1 GCA_004299545.1 Rhizobiaceae bacterium | reverse complement strand
GGCGCGGCGGCAAAACGCGGTGCTTCACTTGTTTCCGATCCGAAGGATGCACGGCTTCAGCCGTTCAAACGGGCGCTCAACCGCCTGTTCAAGGATCTTGCGCTGCAGGTCGTGCGCGACGGCGAGGGCGCTCGCAAAGAAATCCAGGTCGATGTCGCCGGTGCGAAATCGGCGCGGTCGGCAAAGCGAATCGCCATGGCCATCGCCAATTCGCCGCTGGTGAAAACGGCCGTCGCCGGCGAGGATGCGAATTGGGGCCGCGTCGTCATGGCGGTCGGCAAGGCGGGCGAGCCAGCCGACCGCGACCGCCTGTCGATTTCTTTCGGCAAGTTCCGCGTCGCGCACGAAGGCGAGCGCGACCCGGCCTATTCCGAGGAAGCCGTCTCGACCTACATGCGTGGCAGCAGGATCAGGATCGGCGTCGATCTCGGTATCGGACGAGGCAAGGCGACCGTGTGGACCTGCGATCTGACAAAGGAATATGTCGCCATCAATGGCGATTACCGAAGCTGAGCGACCAGAACAAGGAAACATAACCATTTCCGAACGGGTCACAAAGCCAGAACTCCCCCTCGTCAGGCGATTCGAGGCCGCTGGCTTCCGGGCCTGGCCGGCGGCGTCGGTGCAATATGACGGCACCTGGCTGATCCGGTTGAACGCGGGCTATCCGGCGAAGCGCCTGAACTCGGTCAATCCCCTCGATCCGGGCGATACGGGCGACCTCGACGGGCGCATAAAGCAGGCCGGGCGCGTCTTCGAGGCTTGCGGGCGGCCGCTGACGTTCCGCCTGTCGCCTTTATCGGGAGAGGTCGTCCCCCGGCATCTCGCCGCGTGCGGATGGAGGACCTTCGGCGAATCGGCCGTCATGCAGATGCCTCTCGACGAATCCGGCGTCACGCACGCCATTCACCAGATCCCGCTAAGGGATGTCGGACGCTTCATCACCGCCGCGATGCACATCAAGGCGCTCGACCCGGCGCTGCGGCCCGGTCTTTCGGAGATCGTGGGATCCATACGGCCGGAGACTGGCCTCTTCGTCCTGGAAGAAGGAGACGAGCCGGTGGCGACGGCGATCTGTGTTCATGACGGCGATCTCGCCGGGTTTTTCGAAGTTGCGACCGTCGCGGCGGAGCGCGGGAAGGGCCATGCTCGCCGCATCGTCCTTTCGGCCCTGAAATGGGCGCACTCGCGTGGCGCACGCAAAGCCTGGCTGCAGGTCGAGGCAGACAACGATGCCGCGTGGGCCCTCTATTCGTCCCTCGGTTTTTCCGCTGCCTACAGCTACCGCTACGCACGGCCCGACACCGAAGCGGGATGATTGTCCGATGACTGCCGATCGCGAGTTCCGTCTGCTGCTGGTCGCCGCATGCGCGCTGGTCGACCGGGACGGCAGGGTGCTCATCGCGCAACGGCCACCGGGAAAGCAGCTTGCCGGTCTGTGGGAATTCCCCGGTGGCAAGGTGGAACCGGGCGAATCGCCGGAAGATGCGCTGATACGGGAACTCGAGGAAGAATTGGGCGTCGTTACGAAGACGGCGTGCCTGGCGCCCTTTACGTTTGCCAGCCATCGCTACGAGACGTTCCATCTCCTGATGCCGCTTTATGTCTGCCGCCAATTCTCCGGCATGCCGATGCCACGCGAAGGACAGGCGCTCAAATGGGTCAGGCCGGCCGACATGCGCGCCTATCCAATGCCGCCGGCGGACGAGCCCCTTGTCTCCTTCCTGATCGATCTTCTCTGACGCGGGCTTGAATCAGGGGAGCGCCCGCGATGCTTCATGAAAGCGTTAATGGATCGTTCAGCGAATGGAGATAGTTTGAGCCGATTGCTACCGTTCGCGGCGCGATTGTATGCCGTGAGGGTGCCGGGTTGCGACGAAACGGGGAATGGCACGCATGGACAAGGGGTCCCGATTTGACGGGGTGGGAACGAGCGTCCTGCGCATAACCCTCCTTTTCGGCACGGTCACGATCGCAATGGCGCTGCTTGCCGTTCCAATGCTCGAACGGCGCACGCAACTTGCCCGGAATGACGGGATCGGTCTGGATATGACCAGCACCGGCTCGATCAGCCGCAGCCATATCTATACTGTCGAGAGGAGCGTCCTTCAGGCGCCTGGACGTAGCTGTATCATCCATCAGGACGGAACGCGGGAGGGAGATTGCTGAGGAGAAAGTATCGCCGCGTGAAGCGGGACAAGATCCGACACTGTCATTTGTTTTTAATGATTTATGACTACCGATCAGTCTTGGCCGTTAACCTTTTTTAATACCGGGCCTGTATGAAAGAAAGGTCGTTACCTTCAGAGGCCGGTCATGCTGAGGCGATTTATCCAGAACGAATCCGGCGCTACCGCGATCGAATACGGCCTGATCGCCGCCCTTCTTTTTCTCGCTATTGTCACCGGTGTCTCCAACTACGCCAACGGCCTTAAAACCCTTTTCGGTGATAATGCGGGCCGCATCCAGGACGCCCTCAGGTAGATTGCCCGCCGCTGTCATTCGCTCCAGGCAGGACGGAGGCCAGCGAGACTTTCGCCGATCCGGGTCTCAGCGGTTTGGGTTGCGACGAGGCGGGCGCCCAGCCCGAAAGCCACGTAAAATCGAGGGTGGCGCGGATGCGCCCGTCGGCGTCGGAAAAACGGTCGGCGTAGATTTCCGCGGCGCGCAGGAAAAAACGCCGCGAAACGGGGCGCCTTGTCCGTGCCGTCAACGCATTGGTCGCGCCCATGGCGCGCAGGTCGCGCATCAGGTGGAAAAGCGAATCATAGCGCACGGTGACCGCATCGGCATCCGCGACTGGCAGGGCGAAACCGGCGCGCTGCAACAGACCGCCCGCATCGCGGACGTCTACAAACGGCGCCACACGCGGGCTGACGCCACCATACAGTTCGCTTTCTGCGGCGAGGAGGCTTTCGCGAAGCTCCGAAAGCGTGTCCGATCCCAGAAGCATCCCGAGGAAAAGCCCGTCCGGCCTCAGCGCCCGGCATATCTGGACAAGCATGCCGGGGACGTCGTTCATCTCCTGGAGGGAGAGAAGCGACACGGCGAGATCGATGCCGGCTGGAGGCAGGGGAACCGTCTCCGGCGCGGCGATCACCCCCTTTCCTCCGGTCAGGAACCGTCGATCGGCCTCGACTTGCAGCGTTTCGGCTACCTTGCCGCACCGCCGGAGGACATTGGCGACCGAATCGGTGAGGCAAAACAATGTCGCAGCCTTCTCGAAGCGTCGCGTCACGGCTGAAAGCCGCTCTTCAAGCTCTTCGACCGCCCTTTGCATGAGGAAGTCGGCACCGGGGACGGCGTCTCGCAACGCCCTCAGCTTTCGGGTCAGCAGAAGATTGATGTCGAAAACGGGTTCCACCGCGGTTTTCCCTTCGGACTGTCGGTGGCGATTTAGAGCGGACGTTGCGGGATTGCAAAACGAAAGGGTAGCCGATTTCCTTTTCCGATCCAGGGCGTAGTATGAGCTTTTACATCATGGGCGTGGGCATGGGAGCTATCGCGGAACGGTTTCGCGGCTGGACGGAGTGGCCGGCGCATATTCTTTTTCCTCCGGCATGCGCGGGGTGCCGCAGGCTCGTGAACGCACCTGGAACGCTGTGCGGCGAATGCTGGCAAAAGCTCAGGCTCCTCGAAAAGCCATGGTGCGAGGTGATGGGAACACCGTTTTCGCACGATATGGGCGAGGGGTTCCTTTCCGCCGAAGCAATCGCCAACCCGCCGCCTTTTCGGCGGGCGCGGGCGGCCGTCTCTTATGAAGGTGTGGCGCAGCGCATCGTTGCCGGCCTGAAATACGCTGACCGGACCGAACTTGCGCCGTGGATGGCGCGCTGGATGGCGCGCGCCGGAGCGGAACTGATCGCCGATGCCGACATCGTCGTGCCGGTGCCGCTTCATCGTCGGCGCTTCCTCACGCGTCGTTTCAACCAGTCGGCGGAACTGGCGCGCGCGCTCGGCCGAATAGCCGGCCTTCCCTTCGCGCCGGATGCGGTTCGCCGCGTCAAGAAAACGCGCCAGCAGGTCGGTCTCGGCGCGCGTGAACGGCAGGACAATGTGCGCGGCGCTTTCCGCGTGCCACCCGAGGCCGAGATCAAGGTGAGGGCCCGGCAGGTGCTTCTCGTCGATGATGTCTATACGACAGGAGCGACCGTCTCGGCCGTCGCGCTGGCGCTCAGGCGGAGCGGGGCGGACGCCGTCGATGTCCTGACGTTCGCGCGTGTCCTCCCGGGGGACTTCCGGCCGGGGGACTTCCGGCCGGAAGGTCCAGCGCCTATATAGAACCTGACGAAAGTGGGACCGATGGCTGACGTAACGATCTATACACGCATGATGTGCAGTTATTGCATGGCTGCCAAGAGACTGCTCGACAGGAAAGGGATTGCCTATACCGAGCATGATGCCAGTTTTTCGCCGGAGCTTCGCCAGGAAATGATCGCCCGCGCGAACGGCCGTTCGACGTTTCCGCAAATCTTCATCGGCGATGTGCATGTGGGCGGGTCGGACGATCTTCACGCGTTGGAGACTTCAGGGAAGCTCGACGCGCTCCTGGCGACCGGTCAGGCGGCATAGGAGGAAAAGATGGGAATTTTCAAGGCCGCCGCGGTGCAGATGCGCTCCGGCACGTCCGTCGAGCGCAATGCCGCCGATTTTGAAAGGCTGGTGCGTGAGGCGGCAAAACGGGGTGCTGCCTATGTCCAGTCACCGGAAGTGACGGGTGCGGTGCAGCGGGACCGGGAAACCTTCCATTCCAACTTGCGACCCGAAGAATCGGACCTGATCGTGCGCACTGCCCGCGGGCTTTCAGCCGAACTGGGCGTCTATGTCCATGTCGGCTCGACGGCGATCGCACGCGCGGACGGCAAAGTCGCCAATCGCGCTTTCCTCTTCGGACCGGATGGCGGGCTGATCGCCACCTACGACAAGATCCATATGTTCGACGTCGATCTCGACAATGGCGAGACATGGCGCGAATCAGCCGCCTATCAGGCTGGAGCGGAGGCGATCGTGGCCGACCTGCCGATCGCGCGGCTGGGACTCGCGGTCTGTTACGATCTCCGGTTTCCGCAGCTTTTCCGAGCCGAGGCCCTGGCCGGCGCCGAAGTGCTGACCGTTCCGGCAGCTTTTACCCGCCAGACGGGTGAGGCGCATTGGCATGCTCTCCTGCGTGCCCGCGCCATAGAGAACGGCGCCTTCGTCATCGCCTCAGCGCAAGGCGGCAGGCATGAGGACGGGCGCGAGACCTACGGCCATTCGCTCATTGTCGACCCATGGGGCCGTATCCTAGCCGAGGCGGATCATGACGAACCGGGCGTGATCGTCGCCGAAATCGACACCGCGCAATCGGCCGCGGCGCGGGCGAAAATCCCCAACCTGAAAAATGCGCGCGAATTCACCGTCCGCGCAGTGGCGTCGGAGCAGGCGGTTCGCAGGAAGGCATCATGATCCATCTTGCGCTTCGCTGCGAGCACGATCACGCTTTCGACGGCTGGTTCCGCAATTCCGGGGATTTCGAGAAACAGAAGAAGAGGGGCTTCGTCAGTTGCCCTTCCTGCGGCTCGTCATCCGTGGAGAAGGCGTTGATGGCGCCGTCGGTTTCGACCGGCCGCAAGAAGGAGAAGATGGCGCTTGTCATGAATGCAGCGCAGAAGAAGGCCATGGCCGAACTCAAGGCGCTGACCGAGAAGATGCGCGAAAATGCCGACTATGTCGGTGACAAATTCGCCGAGGAGGCGCGCAAGATCCATTTCGGCGAAACCGATCCGCGCGGCATCTATGGCGAGGCGACGGCGGAGGAGGCGAAAAGCCTCGCCGAGGACGGTGTCGAGTTCATGCCGCTTCCGCTCTTCCCCGACGATCAGAACTGAGACCGCGTTTCGCCCGCTTTTGCCCCTCATACAGGGGATACTTCAGGCAGGCAGTCTTTCGGCCAGAACCATGTAGTTGACATCCATGTCGCGGGAGCGCTGCCACCGGTCGGAAAGGGGGCTATAGACCACGCCGGTCCTGTCGGCGATGCGAAGGCCCGCGCTGGAAAGCGCCTGCTCCAGTTCCTCGGGGCGCACGAGCTTGCCGAACTGGTGCGTGCCGCGCGGCAGCCACCGGAGCACGTATTCCGCGCCGACAATGGCGAGGCCGAGCGCTTTCAATGTCCGATTG
Organism: Rhizobiaceae bacterium; assembly: GCA_004299545.1. Classification (GTDB taxonomy): domain Bacteria; phylum Pseudomonadota; class Alphaproteobacteria; order Rhizobiales; family Rhizobiaceae; genus Mesorhizobium_L. Next base: position 2,968 of record SCRB01000072.1, on the reverse strand, counting down.
ATCGTCGCGACGAACATGATGCCGTCCGGTTTCAGCATTTCCGCGCATTTACCGATGAAGAAGCCGACATCAGAGACATGCTCGACCACTTCCATGTTGAGGACGACGTCGAATTTTTCGCCTTCCTCGGCGAGCGTCTCCGCCGTGGTGGCACGATAATCGACGCTGACGCGGCTTTCCCCCGCATGAAGCTTCGCGACCTCGATATTGGTTTCGGACGCATCTGCGCCAACCACGTCGGCGCCGAGGCGGGCCATCGGTTCGCACAGGAGGCCGCCCCCGCAGCCTATGTCGAGGAAGCGCAGCCCTTTCAGCGGATGCGCCGCGCGGGGATCGCGGCCGAAGCGCTGGGCGACCTGGTCGCGTATATAGGCAAGGCGGACGGGATTGAATTTGTGCAGGGGGCGGAACTTGCCGTTCGGGTTCCACCATTCGGCGGCAAGGGCAGAGAAGCGCTCCACTTCGGCATTATCGATGCTCGTTCGTCGGGTGTCGGCCATGCGCGGTCTCCTCGTGGACTCTGCGGAGAAAGGAAGTCGGGCCTGGGGCGCGGAATGTCAAGGAGGCCGACAATTATGGCGTGGCGAAAGGCCCATCTGACGGGAGGACGTCGGTGGTGTCCCGGATCGGCGACGATCGCATTCTTGCCGCGGCTTTCAGAGCTGAAAGCCAACTGAAAGCCTTCCCGGCATATAAGTTTTCCGTGGCGGAAAAGGCCGCAGGACCGGTTTGTTTCGGGCCTGTCACCCGAAGCGGAGTCCGGGAGGAGAAATCAGGCGCATTCGCGATGCGTCGCTTAAGCGGAGGAAATCCAGTGAAGAATGTGAAATCGGTTTCACGTGCGCTCGCGCTCGCCCTCATTGTCGGCGCACCGCTGCTCGCCGTCACGACGGCTTCCGCCGCGGACAAGATCACCATCATCGTCGGCGGCATCGAAAAGCAGATCTATCTTCCGATCGTCCTTACCCAGCAACTCGGTTATTTCAAGGACGAGGGGCTGGATGTCGAACTGCTCAACACGCGCGCCGGCGTCGAGGCCGAGAACGAACTTCTCGCCGGTGCTGTGCAGGGTGTCGTCGGCTTCTACGATCATACGATCGACCTGCAATCGAAGGGCAAGTACATCGAATCCGTCGTCCAGTTCAGTCAAGCTCCCGGCGAGGTCGAGCTCGTCTCCTCGAAGCATCCTGAGATCAAGTCGCCGGCCGATTTCAAGGGCAAGACGCTCGGTGTCACCGGCCTCGGCTCCTCGACCGACTTCCTGACGCAGTATCTCGCGGTTCGCGCCGGCCTGAAACCCGGCGATTACTCGCTTCTGCCGGTCGGTGCCGGCAACACCTTCATCGCCGCCATCAAGCAGAACCAGATCCAGGCCGGCATGACGACCGAACCGACGATCGCCCGCCTCCTGAAAACGGGTGCGGCCAAGGTGCTGGTCGACATGCGCACGCCGGAGAAAACCGAAGCCGCCCTCGGGGGCCTCTATCCGGCGGCTTCTTTCTACGTGCAATCGAGCTGGGTGGAGAGCCATAAAGACGAACTTCAGAAGCTCGCCAATGCCATGGTCAAGACCATGCACTACATCGCAACCCATTCCGCCGAGCAAATCGCCGACAAGATGCCGAAGGATTATTATGCCGGCGACAAGGCGCTTTACGTGCAGGGGCTGGCCGGCGGCAAGGCCATGTTCACGCCGGACGGCCGCATGCCGGCCAATGGGCCCGAGACAGTGCTGAAGGTGCAGGCCACCTTCAACAAGACCGTGAAGGGCAAGCAGATCGACCTTTCCAAGACCTATACCACCGCGTTCGTGGATGCCGCGAACAAGAAGCTGAGTTCGAACTGACGAGGCTCTTTCGGGACCCCGGCGATCGTCGCCGGGGTCCCGGGCGATATGTGGCCCCCGAGATCGTTGAATGGGCAGGCAACCGGCCTGTGCCCTGGCAGAGGTCCTGTGCCACGTTGAAACATCGGAGAGAACCATGAACGCTGAGACCGTAGCCGCGTGGAAAGTGGCGCCGGATGCCTCCGCCGAGGATGCGGCAATCGCGATCGATGATGTGACCTTGCGTTTCACGACGCCGGACGGCCACATGATGACGGCGCTCCGCGACTTCACCATGACGGTGGCCCGGGGAGAATTCGCCTGTGTCGTCGGTCCGACGGGGTGTGGCAAGTCGACGACGCTCAATCTCGTCACCAGCCTTCTCAAGCCGACCACCGGCGCGGTCCGGGTCATGGGCGAGCCGGTCGAGGGTATCAGCCCCGACATCGGCTTCGTCTTCCAGGCGGATGCTCTTTTCCCATGGCGAAACGTCATCGACAATGTCGCGGCCGGTCCGATGTACCGCGGCACGTCCAAAAAGGAGGCCTACGCCCGTGCCCGCGACTGGATCGCGCGCGTCGGCCTTGCCCGTTTCGAGACGCATTATCCGCATCAGCTTTCGGGCGGCATGAGGAAACGCGTCGCTCTGGCGCAGACCTTCATCAACCAGCCGAAGATCCTCCTCATGGACGAGCCCTTCAGCGCGCTCGACATCCAGACGCGCACGCTGATGCAGGATGAACTGCTGAAGCTGTGGACGGACCTCAAATCGTCCGTCGTCTTCGTGACGCACGATCTCGAAGAGGCGATCGCACTGGCGGACAAGGTCTATGTGCTGACCGCCGGTCCGGGCACCGTCAAGAGCGTCTACCAGATCGACCTGCCGCGCCCGCGCGTCATGGCCGATATCCGCTACGACCCCCAGTTTGTCGAAATCGCCCGGATCGTCTGGAACGACCTGCGCGAAGAAGTCCAGATCGGCCAGAGCCGCGCGCTCGCGTCAGGTCACTGAGGAGGCATATGATGGCTGCAGTTTCTCCTACCGGCACCGTCAGTTCGGCGCGCGAGGCGGCTATCGCTTCCGCGGAACTGAGTGTCAAGGCGCGTGCGCGCCGGCGCTATGCGCTCGTCATCACGCTCCGG
>SCRB01000712.1 GCA_004299545.1 Rhizobiaceae bacterium | reverse complement strand
CTTCACCCTGCTTCTTTTCGTCCTCGGCATCGCCTTTGCCTGCGGCATGGCCTCGACCTTCAAATATATCGGCGACGATTTCCCCGAGAATATAGGCACGGTGTCCGGCATCGTCGGCATGATGGGTGGCCTCGGCGGTTTTCTCCTGCCGATCATGTTCGGCGCGATCCTCGACCGGCTCGCAATCAATTCAAGCTGCTTCATGCTGCTTTACGGCATCGTCTGGGTGTCGCTCATCCTGAACTATCTGACCGAGGTGCGGCGCGCGCCGGTCATGGGTGAAGACGTCATGGGCGAAAACGCCCCGCAACAACATTGAAACGACCGGGAAAGGGACAGCCATATGAGCCACTTCCTCGAACGCATGACCTACCTTTCCCGGCGGCGCGAGCCCTTTGCCGACGGCCTTGGCGAATTGCGCGACGAGGACCGGATGTGGGAGGAAGGCTACCGAAACCGCTGGCAGCACGACAAAATCGTCCGTTCCACCCATGGCGTGAACTGCACCGGCGGCTGCAGCTGGAAGATCTACGTCAAGAGCGGTGTCGTCACCTGGGAGACGCAGCAGACCGATTATCCGCGCACCCGCCCCGGCATCCCCAACCACGAGCCGCGCGGCTGTTCGCGCGGCGCTTCCTATAGCTGGTATCTCTATAGCGCCAGCCGCATCAAATATCCGCTGGTGCGCGGCCGCCTCATCAAGGCATGGCGCGAGGCGCGTAAGACGCTTTCGCCCGTCGAAGCATGGGGGGCGATCGTCGGTAACGCCGCAACCGCGAAATCCTACAAGACAATCCGCGGACGTGGCGGCTTCGTGCGCGCGACATGGGAGGAAGCGACCGAGATCATCGCCGCCGCCAACGTCCACACGATCAAGACGTTCGGCCCCGATCGTGTCGTCGGCTTCTCGCCGATCCCGGCCATGTCGATGGTTTCCTACGCTTCCGGCGCGCGTTATCTGAGCCTGATCGGCGGCACGCTTCTGTCCTTCTACGACTGGTATTGCGACCTGCCGCCGTCCAGCCCGCAGACCTGGGGCGAACAGACCGACGTGCCGGAATCGGCCGACTGGTACAATTCCAGCTATCTGATCGCCTGGGGCTCGAACGTGCCGCAAACGCGCACGCCCGACGCGCATTTCTTCACCGAGGCGCGCTATAACGGCACCAAGGTGGTCGCGGTCACGCCCGACTATTCCGAGGTGGCGAAGCTCTCCGACCTCTGGCTGCATCCCAAGCAGGGAACCGATTCAGCACTCGGCATGGCACTCGGCCATGTCGTGCTGAAGGAATTCTTCATCGATCGCAAGGTGGCTTATTTCGAGGACTATGCGCGCCGCTATACCGACCTGCCGATGCTGGTGAAACTGAGGAAGGACGGCGAACGATGGGTTCCCGACCGCTACCTGCGCAAGAGCGACCTTGCGAACCGGACGAAAGCGCGCCGAAAGCACTCGGCCAGTGCCGACTGGAAGACGGTCGCTTTTTCGGAAGAGACGGGCGAAGCCGTCGTGCCACAGGGATCGATGGGCTACCGCTGGCCGACCAAAAATGAGCCGGAGGGTCGCTGGAACCTCGAGGAAAAGGATGGCGAAACGGGCGATACGGTGCGGCTGGCGTTGAGCGCCATCGACCGGCGCGACGACGTAGTGCCGGTGGCTTTCCCTTATTTCGGCGGCCGGCCGCACGAGCGCTTCGCGGAGAACGACCAGGGCGGCGATGTGCTTGTCCGTAACGTACCGGTGCGCCGCATCAGACTGGCGGATGGCGAGGCTCATGTCGCCACCGTCTTCGACCTGCTATGCGGGCATTACGGGGTTGACCGCGGACTCGGCGGCGCCTGTGCGGCGGGCTATGACGACGACGTGCCCTATACGCCGGCATGGCAGGAGACGATCACCGGCGTTTCCGCCGAACATGCCATCCGTGTCGCGCGCGAGTTCGCCCGCAACGCGGAAAAGACCAAGGGCCGCTCGATGGTCATCATCGGCGCCGGCGTCAACCATTGGTACCACCAGGACATGACCTATCGTTCGATCATCAATGTCCTGATGCTGTGCGGCACGATCGGCGTCTCCGGCGGCGGCTGGGCGCATTATGTCGGTCAGGAGGCGTTGCGTCCGCTCGCCGGCTGGCTGACGCTGACCTTCGCCCGCGACTGGGTGCGGCCGCCCCGACAGATGAACGGCACATCGTTCTTCTACGCCCAATCCGACCAATGGCGCTACGAGAAACTCGATGTCTCCGGCCTGCTTTCGCCGCTCGCCGATCCGGCCGATTACAAGGGCAGCTTCATCGACCTCAACGTGCGCGCCGAGCGCATGGGCTGGCTGCCCTCGGCTCCGCAGTTGAACGTCAATCCGCTGGGGCTCGCCGCCGAGGCGGACAAGGCAGGGGCCGACGTTAAGGACCACGTTGTCGCCGGACTGAAGTCCGGTAAGCTTGCCATGGCCTGCGAGGACCCGGACAATCCGGTCAATTTTCCGCGTAACCTGTTCATCTGGCGCTCTAACCTGTTCGGCTCCTCCGGCAAGGGGCACGAATACTTTTTGAAGCATTTCTGCGGCACGCGGAACGGACTGCAGGGTAAGGATCTCGGCGAGGAAGGTCGAGAGAAGCCCGAAGAAATCGTCTGGCGCGATCCGGCGCCTGAAGGCAAGCTCGACCTCGTAGTGACGCTCGATTTCCGGATGTCGTCGAGCTGTCTCTATTCCGACATCGTTCTGCCGACCGCGTCCTGGTACGAGAAGAACGACCTCAACACAACCGACATGCACACTTTCGTCCACCCGCTGTCAGCGGCGGTCGATCCGGTGTGGGAATCGAAGAGCGACTGGGAAACCTACAAGACCATAGCGAAAAAATTCTCCGAACTTGCCGCTGGCCATCTCGGCGTCGAGCGCGACGTGGTACTCACGCCTATCCAGCACGACACGCCGGGCGAGATCGCCCAGCCTTTCGAGGTTCTGGACTGGAAGAAGGGCGAATGCGAGCCGGTTCCGGGCGTCACCGCTCCGCAGGTGACGGTGGTTGAGCGGGATTATCCCAACACCTACAAGCGCTTCACCGCGCTCGGGCCGCTGATCGACAAGCACGGCAACGAGGACAAGGGCGTCGAGTGGGAGACGGAAGCCGAAGTCGAGGGGCTACGCGACCTCAACCATGCCATCACGGAAGATGGACCGACAAAGGGGCGGCCGCGCATCGACACCGACATCGATGCCGCCGAAACCATCCTTTACCTTGCCCCGGAAACCAATGGCGAAGTCGCCGTGAAGGGATGGGCCGCACTCGGCGAAAAAACCGGTCGCGACCATACCCATCTGGCGAAACCCCGCGAGGACGAGAAAATCCGCTTCCGCGACATCGTCGCGCAGCCGCGAAAAGTCATCACGTCGCACACATGGTCCGGCATCCAAAGCGAGGAGCAAACCTACAATGCCGGCTATCTGAACCGCACCGAACTGATCCCTTGGCGCACGCTCACAGGCCGCCAGCAATTCTATCAGGACCATCAGTGGATGCGTGATTTCGGCGAAGCCTTCGCGCTCTATCGGCCTCCGGTCGATACCCAGACGGTGAGTGCCATGCTCGGCAAGCACTCCAACGGCGAGACGGAGATCGTGCTGAACTTCATCACGCCGCACCAGAAATGGGGCATCCACTCCACCTATACCGACAATCTCATCATGCTGACGCTCTCGCGCGGCGGGCCTATCGTCTGGATTTCCGAGGTCGATGCGAAGAAGGCCGGTATCGCCGACAATGACTGGATCGAGCTTTTCAACATCAACGGCGCGATCGCGGCGCGTGCGGTGGTCAGCCAGCGTGTCAAGGAAGGCATGTGCCTGATGTATCACGCGCAGGAGAAGATCGTGAACGTTCCAGGCTCGCAGATCACCGGGCAGCGCGGCGGCATCCATAATTCCGTCACCCGCACGCTGCTCAAGCCGACCCATATGATCGGCGGCTACGCGCAACTTTCCTACGGCTTCAACTATTACGGCACGGTCGGCGCCAACCGCGACGAGTTCGTCATCATGCGCAAACTGAACGAGATCAAATGGCTCGATCATTCGAACCCCGTCGATCCGGCCCATCATCAGGAGCCCGTAGCATGAAAATCCGCGCCCAGATCGCAATGGTGATGAACCTCGACAAATGCATCGGGTGCCACACCTGCTCCGTGACCTGCAAGCAGGTGTGGACCTCACGCCAAGGCATGGAATATGCCTGGTTCAACAATGTCGAGACGAAGCCCGGCATCGGCTACCCCAAGGACTGGGAGAACCAGGAGCGCTGGAACGGCGGCTGGAAACGCAAGAAGAACGGCAAGATCGTGCCGAAACAGGGCGGAAAGCTGGCGCTGTTGTCGAAGATCTTCGCTAATCCGAACCTGCCCGAGATCGACGATTATTACGAGCCCTTCACCTTCGACTACGAACATCTGCAAAAGGCGCCCGAACTCGAAACCGCGCCTGTCGCGCGGCCGCTGTCGCTCGTTACCGGCCGTCCGATGGACAAGATCGAATGGGGGCCGAACTGGGAAGAAATCCTCGGCGGCGAGTTCGACAAGCGCTCGAAGGACTACAATTTCGAGGCCGTGCAGAAGGACATCTACGGGCAGTTCGAAAACACCTTCATGATGTACCTGCCGCGGCTGTGCGAGCACTGCCTCAACCCCGCCTGCGTCGCCTCCTGTCCCTCCGGTGCGATCTACAAGCGCGAGGAGGACGGCATCGTCCTGATCGACCAGGACAAGTGCCGTGGCTGGCGCATGTGCGTGTCGGGCTGCCCCTACAAGAAGATCTATTACAACTGGACATCGGGGAAATCGGAGAAGTGCATCTTCTGCTACCCACGCATCGAGGCCGGCCAGCCGACGGTGTGTTCGGAAACCTGCGTCGGTCGTATCCGCTATCTCGGCGTGATCCTTTACGACGCCGACGGCATCGAGAAGGCTGCTTCCGTCGAGGACGAGCAGGACCTCTACGAGGCGCAGTTGAAAGTCTTCCTCGACCCGAACGATCCAGCGGTCGTTGCACAAGCACGCGCCGACGGCATCGCCGACAACTGGATCGAGGCGGCGAGGCGCTCGCCCACCTACAAGATGGCGGTGGAGTGGAAGATCGCCTTCCCGCTCCATCCAGAATACCGCACGTTGCCGATGGTGTGGTACGTGCCGCCGCTTTCGCCCATTCAATCGCACGCCAATGCCGGCGCCATCGAGACGGTCGGAGAAATCCCCGACGTGCAGTCGCTGCGCATCCCGGTGCGCTATCTCGCCAATTTGCTCACCGCCGGCGCCGAGGCGCCCATCGTTTCGGCGCTGGAGCGCATGCTCGCCATGCGCATCTACTACCGTCAGCGCCAGCTTGGCGAGGGCGATGGCGAGGCGGTACTGGCGCAAGCGGGGCTGTCGGCGGCGCAGGCCGAGGAAATGCACCGCTATCTCGCCATCGCCAATTACGAAGACCGCTTCGTCATCCCGACCAGGCACCGCGAGGAGGCTGAAGACGCTTACGGTCTGAAGGGGTCCTGCGGCTTCACCTTCGGCAATGGTTGCGATTTCGGTCCGCCGCATTCGACACTTTTCGGCGGCAAAATGGGGCGGCGGAAACTGAGGCCGGAACGGCCGCTCGATACATGAGGACCGCGCGATGATCCCGCTGTTCAAGGCTTTCGCAGCACTGCTTACCTATCCGAGCGAGGAGATGCGGCAGGCGCTCCCCGAGATTTCCGTGGTCATAGCCAGTTCGCCGCTGGTGGGGGCGAAAGAGAAGCAGAAACTTGCCGAGCTGATCGCCGAGCTCGGCGAGGGCGACCTGCTGGCGGCGGAGGAACGCTATGTCGATTTGTTCGACAGGGGGCGGGCGCTGTCGCTCAACCTGTTCGAGCACCTGCATGGCGAAGGCCGCGATCGCGGCGCCGCCATGGTCGATCTGAAACGGCTCTATGACAATGCCGGCTTCGAACTCGTGACGCGGGAACTGCCCGACTATCTCCCGGTCGTGCTGGAATATCTCAGCCAGAGCGACGTCGCGGAAGCACGCGACATGCTCGCCGACTGCGCCCATATCCTGACCTCCATCGCCCGCTCGCTGATCGCCCGGCAAAGCCGCTATGCCGCCGTCCTTCAGGCGCTGATCGTCATTGCCGGGGAAGAACCGGTCGATGCCACAGGCATCAAGCCGGTCAAGCCGCCGGCCCACGAACTCGATCATGACTGGGTCGAGCAACCGGCGTTCGCCGGCGCGCCCGAGGTCTCGACGCCCGCCACCCGCGCGCGTCCGTCCTGAGTGGAGTTACCGATGCTCACCAATTCCTACGTCAACACGCTGCTTTTCGGGGTCTATCCCTATATCTGTCTCGTGGTGCTCCTGATCGGCAGCCTGATCCGCTTCGATCGCGAGCCCTATACCTGGAAGAGCGATTCCTCGCAGATGCTGCGCAAGCGGGAGTTGCGCCTCGGCTCCAATTTCTTCCACTACGGCGTCATCATCGTGATCCTCGGCCATTTCGCCGGCTTCCTCGCGCCACACTGGGCGGTGGACTGGGCGCTGACGCCGGTTGCGCACCAATTGCTCGCCATGGTGGTCGGCGGTATCGCCGGCTTCAGTGCTATCGTCGGCCTGACGATCCTCATCCATCGTCGGCTGGCCGATCCTCGCATCCGGCTGAACAGCCGCAAATGGGACATCGCCATCACCTTGATGCTGTGGGTGCAGCTTCTGCTCGGTCTCCTAACCGTCCCGTTCTCTGCTTTCCATATGGACGGAGCGCTGTTCGAGACGCTGACAAGCTATGTGAAAGGCGTGGTGACGCTCGACGGGGGCGCCGCGGCGCTGATGCTGCATGTACCACTTGTCTATAAGCTGCACATCTTGCTGGGCTTCACGATCTTCCTGGTCTCGCCCTTCACCCGCATGATCCATATCTGGAGCGGTGTCGGATCGCTTGCCTATCTGTTCCGGCCTTACCAGATCGTGCGCACGCCGAAGACGCGGGCCAAGGAGCCGGTCCGCTCATGACTGTCACGATCAACGGTGTCGAAATTGCCGTCGGCCCCGACGAACCGGCGGAACTTGCCGCCGCGCGCGAGCTTCTGCGGCAGCGTGCCGTGGAGGCCGGCTTTCTGGATGGCAAAGCAACCGACGCGGACGCAGCCGGCGAGGCGATAGAGGCGTTGCTCGCGCGCGAGGTGGTGACGCCGACACCGGAAGAGGCGGAATGCCGGCGCTATTATGATGGCCATCCTCGCGAGTTCATCAGTGGCGACCTCGTTCACGCTCGCCATATCCTTTTCCAGGTGACGCCCGCGGTCCCGGTGCCGGAAATTCGCGCGCGCGCCGAGCAGACTCTGAACACGTTGCTGCGCGAGCCGGACCGCTTCGAGGCACTGGCGCAGGAATTGTCAAATTGCCCGTCCGGCCAGCAAGGTGGCAATCTCGGCCAGATCGGCCGCGGCGACATGGTGCCGGAATTCGAGCAGGCGTTGTTCCGGCCAGGGCCCAAGGGAATGCTGCGCGATGTCGTGAAGACGCGTTTTGGCTTCCATGTCGTTTCCGTCGATCGGCGAATAGCGGGTGAAAAACTGCCGTTCGACGCCGTACGGGAACAGATCGCGGCGCGGCTGAGCGCGACCGTCGAGGAAAAGGCGATGCGACAGTATGTGAGCGTGCTGGCGGCGCGTGCCGAACTCGTCGGCGTCGACCTCGATGCCGCGGTCACGCCGCTGGTGCAATAAGATGGCCGACCCGGTCTGGGCGGCGCAGCGTTTTCTGAAAGAAATGGAAAAGAACTGATGCTCGGCGATCTCATTGCACGCCTTGATCGGCCTGACGTGGCGGCTGAAGTGATGGCATCCCTTGGCCCTGTTGCAAGGCGGCGTCTTGCCGAACGGGCGGAGGAGTTGTCGATGGCCCCGGCCGATTTTGCCGCCGGCGCCGTCCGCGAATTCGTCGAGAGCGCCGACGACGATCTCTGGTTCCAGTTGTTGACCCGCATCCGGAAAGCCGAGGACCCCGGTCTTGTCGCGGTGCAGACGATCCTTCGCTGGGTGGTGACCCCCGAATAGGCGCTTTAAGGCCTTCATCGGCCTCTCCGCGCGGCTCGATGGCAAGATCGCCCGGATTTACCATAGACCGGGAGAAGGAAGGACGGCCGCTTCCGGAATCCTGCCAGCCGTGCCCAGGCGGCGTCAGCGACTGGAGAGCTGATCGCGGACAGCAGAAGGCGACGGCACCATGCTTTGTTGATGCGCCGTATCCCATTCCTGAACATGAACGAGCGCGGGATCATCGGCATGCTCGACCAGCATGCGTTCGACCCGCTCCTGCCAGAGTGCTCCGAAGCGAGCTTGCTCGCTCTCATTTGCCTGTCCTGTCACGGCCTTCGGCAGAAGCGTCATCATATCGCGAGCCGGCGGAACGGCGGCGCTATCCATGTCAAGGACGACGCCGCGTCCGGTATCATGGCGCCGCAGTGCCAGCATGCCATCGATCGGGGCGGCGAATTGCAGGAGATCGCGCCGCGCGAACCGATGGGTTGCTCCAATGCCGCCGAACCCCGTCTCGGGGGCCGCGCCAGTGAGCAGCGTCGCTATGGCGGCAACGACACCTGTCGTTCCCTGTTCGCGATTGTCGCGCATGTGAACCTCGATGCCGCCGCGTTCGGGAAGCTGATCGGCGTAGAGAAAGGCGAGGCCCTTTCGTATCATGAGGTAAGCGCCGGCCACTGTCGGGCAGGAATGGCCGGCGAGCTTCACGGCGTCGGCGTAACAGTAGGTCATGGTTCCGTCGTCCGACACGCCGAGGAATGCGGCCAATGGCTCGTGCAGGGAGATTGTGGGAACCTTATCGAAAAAAGCTGGGAAACGACCCATTTGCGTGTCTCCGAGTAGAAACCTGTGTGATGACGCGATGCCTTGCCGCTGCCAGCGGAGTTCGATCGACGTGGACATCATGCAACCCATATCAGCATCGAACGCCAAAAGGAATATTCTCAATATATCTTTTGGACGTCCTATTGTCGAAGCGAGACTAATTGTATTGTGTCTGGAGGACACCGACTGCGGGCAGACGGTCGTGGTCAAGCGCGGCGCGCGTTGCCGTCAGACTCCTGCCAGTGGCGATTGCAGCCTTTTCCCGCGTTTGCACCGAACCGCCGCTGGCGGGATGATGGAACGGAGGTTCCGCGACCCGCTCGCAAATCGATCTTCCATTCGCGGCACCACACCCGGCGACAGGAGTTTAAGATGACAGCCAGGACTATTCTTTTGGAAGTGGGATCCGGCAACGATTGGCATGGCGGCGATTATACAAAAGCGGCCGTCCGCGCCGTGACTGACGCCATCCACCACAGTTCGCTCGTTTTTCTTCGGACGCTCGAAGTCGATCCGAACAGGATGTATGTCGACGTCACCATCGGCGTTCAACGGCCGGAAAAGGTCGATGCCACCGTCGTCAAGGAGACTTTGCCGCACGGGCAGATCGCGGTAAACGTCGTCCACGGCGGTCTGGATGTTGCCAACAGCGGACTCACCGATCTGACAGTGATCGCGACTGCCGCCATAACCGTCCGTTTTGATCTCGAAGAGCATCTTGCTCGCAGCTGAGCAGCCGATTGCGATGCCCTTCGAAGCGCTTTCGGCGCCTTCAATTCTTATGAAATCAGATTGCCGCTGCACTTTGTCGCAAGACCGGTACCGAGACTGATCAGTCTTCGGCGCCATCGTTGCGGACGGGTACGCCGGAACTCTTTGACAGACGTCCAGGCTCACGCGAAGGCAATTTCAAAGTGACGACGCGTCTATAAAGATATATATAGAATGTATCTTTTATCGCATGGGCACCTGCTATGACATATGTGGTCACCGACAATTGCATCAAATGCAAGTTCACCGACTGCGTCGAAGTCTGTCCGGTCGATTGCTTCTACGAGGGCGAGAACATGCTCGTCATTCACCCCGATGAGTGCATCGACTGTGGCGTATGCGTTCCGGAATGCCCGGCGGAAGCGATTTATCCGGATACCGATCCGACCGTCGGCGCCGACTGGCTGCGATTGAACAAGGACTATGCCGAGAAGTGGCCGAACATCACGCAAAAGAAGCCAGCCCTCCCGGAGGCGGACGCACTCAACGGCGTCGCTGACAAGCTGCGCTTCTTCAGCCCCGAGCCTGGAGAAGGAGACCCGTGAACGGGTGAGTTCGCCGATACTCAAACAGGAAAGGACGAGCACCAGAGGGGACCGGCGGCCCGTACCGGCGAGCCCGCCGGGATTCAGAAAACAAGCAACAAAGCGGCTACCGCCTTTGCCGGCATAGCTGCGGTCCGCTGTGCACGGGGCAGCAACGGAACGGATGCGGGAAACATTTGCTGTCGCACGATCCCCGAACTAATTTTTGCTGGTGCCATTGAGGTTTCTGCCATGCCCTTCAACGAACGTTCGAAACACATCACTCAAGGGATCGCCCGGTCTCCGAACCGGGCCATGTATTATGCCCTCGGCTACGAGAAGGCCGATTTCGACAAGCCCATGATCGGCATCGCCAACGGTCATTCCACCATCACGCCCTGCAATGCCGGCCTGCAGCCCTTGGCGGATGCCGCCGTCGCCGCCATCAAGGCCGCCGGCGCCAACCCGCAGATATTCGGCACGCCGACCATCTCGGACGGCATGTCAATGGGCACGGAAGGCATGAAATATTCGCTCGTTTCGCGCGAGGTGATCGCCGACTGCATCGAGACCTGCGTGCAGGGCCAGTGGATGGACGGCGTTCTGGCGATCGGCGGTTGCGACAAGAACATGCCGGGCGGCATGATCGGCATATTGCGCGCCAATGCGCCGGCTATCTACGTTTATGGCGGTACGATCAAGCCCGGCCGATGGAAGGGGCAGGACCTTTCCATCGTCTCCGCGTTCGAGGCCGTGGGTGCGTTCATGGCCGGTGCGATGAGCGAAGAGGATTTCGAGGGCATCGAGCGGAACGCCTGCCCCTGCAACGGTTCCTGCGGCGGCATGTATACGGCCAATACCATGAGTTCGTCGTTCGAGGCGCTCGGCATGGCGTTGCTTTATTCCTCGACCATCGCCAACCCGGATCAGGAGAAGCTGGACAGCGCGGCGGAATCGGGGCGTGTGCTGGTCGAGGCGGTGAAGAAGAACATCCGGCCGCGCGACATCGTTACCTGCGACGCGATTGAAAACGCAGT
>SCRB01000711.1 GCA_004299545.1 Rhizobiaceae bacterium | reverse complement strand
CTGGGGGGAGAAATAGGGGTCGAACCTCCCGCCCGAGAGCTTGAGGTGAAGCCGTCCGTCACCCATGACGAGCACCCGCGTACCGGTCGCTGCGAAGGCGCGCTCGACCATATCCTCGCTTCGCTTTTCAGATAGCCTGTCGAGCATATTGCCCGAAAAGCCGACGAATTGACTGGGTTCACGCGCAGGCACGTCGAAAAGTTGAAATGGCATGAATGGCTCCGGCGAATGTTCCGGCGGTTGGCGAAGAATGCAGAATGGACTTGCGAAGCTACAATAAGCAGGAGCCGCTAGCCATGGGAGCAAATTCTCTCTTTGACCTTCTGGGCGAATTCGTAAAGAGCCTCCGGCTGATAAGGATCGCGCGACCCGAAGCCCCAGACCGGTCCGGGCCAGTTCGGATCGCCTTCGCTGCGCGCGACGACGTGGATGTGCATCTGCCTGACGCTGTTGCCGAGCGCGCCGGTGTTGATCTTCGCGCAGGCCGTGATTTCCTTGAGCGCCTGCGCGACCATATTCGTTTCGAAGGCGAGCATTGCCTGGTCGAGGGGCGTGAGATCGTGGATCTCCTGCGCGCCCTGCCGCTGGGGGACCAGAATGAGCCACGGCCAGCGGCGGTCGTCCATCAGCCGGAGTTCGCAAAGCCCCAAGCATAGGACCGGATGGCTGTCCATCTCCAGCCGCGGGTCGAGCGAGAAGCCCGCCCTCTTCATCGGTATCATGAACGCTCCTGCCCCCGTTTGCGCCTGACGCTAGTGGAATGAATTTGACATTTGATACCCGCGTGATGTCTGCCTCGACATCAAATGTCAAATTTGAAAAATTCCGCTAGAATCATAAACTTCCTGGTGGTTTTCCGTTTCCAACATTTGCACTCTGGGCTGATGCAAACGGGGATTCAAATGTTGGAAACAAACCACTAGAATGGCGTCAGACTGGCTGCAAGCAGTTCTTCGCATCGACGGCAAGCGTCGGACTTGTCGCCTGGCGATGGCGTCTGCGCTTGCCTCAAGCCGATTATGGGGTTGAAAACGCATGAAAATGTGGCTTTTAGGATCAAATCGACCGGATTGACCCCTTGCCATCGGCTGGTTCACGGCTTAACCACTTCGTTGGCTTTGCGCGGGAATTTGCGCATCGGCTGCTGGAATAAAAATTTTAGCGTTCAGCAAAGGAATTGATTAACCAAGTTTGTCCATCCTTCTCAACCAATCGGCAAGAAACGACGGATGCGATCGTGCGTCCGGGGATCGCCGTAGGCACTGATGATCGTTGCGGCCGGAGGAGCCGCAAGCAGAGGTAAGCCGCTTGAGTAACGATTGGGTACAATGACGCTTGCGACCGAAATGATGTGGGATGCAAATCCCTCAAGACGCTTCAGCCTGCCCGCCGCCTGCTATGATCGGGCTTTCGCCCTGGCAGCCTTTGTCGGTGCGGGCGTGGCCGTTTCCATATGGTCGATGGCAACCGTGGCGACGCTCCACACGGTGGAGACCTCCGTCGTCTCGGCATCACGGATCCTGCCGGAAAGCTCGCTGTTGCCGGGGACGGTGGCGCTGGTCGATCCGCTGCATCGCATAGCGCAGATGACACGCGCATCCGCTTCCCATATCGCCGCCACCCGTTTCGGCCATGCGGCCGGCTCGGCCACACCTCCGCCGGCGCGCCTGGCCGCGGATGACGGACGGTCCGGGCGTTTTGCCTCCACGGTTGTGGAAGAAAGCAAGGCGGCCCGCGTGGTGCCTGCCCTCCAGTCGCGGTTGAAAAAAGCGGAGGCTCCACTCGAAACGCCCTTGGAACACCGGTTTCAGAAGGTGGTGGCCGAAGCCGGCCTGACACCGGAGAAACGACTTGCCGCCTTCGCTCACCCGGCCAAGGCGGCGGCGGACGCGTCCCGATCGGGTCGGCTGGCGTTCGCGGCGGTGGATGCGGCATCCCTGCCGCTGCGGGAAATTCCGACTCCAAGCGAGGCGCCCACCGGTGAAAGGTTCGGTGGTGCCCTGCCTGACCGGGCGCCGGTGCCCGGAAGAGAACCTGCCCCGTCCCGCACAATGCCTGCCGTAGCGGAGGTCGAGAGGTCGGCGCGCGTTGCGCTTGCCGTGGTCGGATCTGCACAATCGGACGATACCGATATTCCGCTGCCGTCGCTGCCGGCCGTGGCGCCCGCACCGAGCCTGGACCAGCTATCGGGCGATGCCCGGGACGAGAGCGGAACGGCGGCCCAGGATGCCTTCGCCGAGGCCATGCCCGACAGCGCGCCGCTGCCGGCAAAGCGCCCGGAACCCGACAATGGCATCCCCTTCAAGCCTTCCAGCCAGAAGCCCGACACGGTTCTCGCCTATGCGAAGCCGGACGAACCGGTCGAGCGCGCGCAGCCGAAGCCCTCCAATAAATTTGCGCTCCCCGGCGCGGGCAGCGGCGTCGCCGTTTATGACATCAAGGCAGCGACGGTCTACATGCCCAACGGCGAACGCCTGGAGGCGCATTCCGGCATGGGATCATACACCGACAAGCCGCGTTACGTTGATGAGAAGGACCGCGGGCCGACGCCGCCCAACGTCTATACCCTGTCCATGCGCGAGAAGCTCTTCCATGGTGTGCCGGCGATCCGGCTCACCCCCGTCGGCGACAAGAAAATGTATGGCCGGGTGGGCTTCCTCGCCCACACATACATGTTGCGCGGGCATTATGCGCAGTCCAACGGTTGCGTCGTGTTCAAGGATTATCAGAAGTTCCTTCGTGCCTTCAAACGCGGCAAGGTCACCAAGCTTGTCGTCGTGCCCACCTTGAGCGGACATTCCGTTTCCCTCTTTGCCGAGGACGATAATCGCTGGAACTCTTTCCGGAGTTCCAGGTTCAATCGCGGCGCTTGACGGCTCTTTCGCGGTCGCTGGCGGTAGAGGAAAGCCCGGTCATGGCCGAATTGCCGTGGCCCCCTTGCTTTTCCGGGCTCTTTCCCCGATATGAGCGGCGGGAGGTTGGTGGTGGACGAGCCACTCGCCAACCGGGTCAGGTCCGGAAGGAAGCAGCCCTAACGAGCCACGGCACGGGTCATCGTGCCAGCCTCCCACCTGAAGCATGCCGAAAAAATCATGCTCGAAATAGGTCTCCCGGATTGCCGCCCGGCATTGACGCCGCTGCTCGCCGGGGGTGAAACTCGGCGCCGGTATTGAGCGCCGGCCCGCCGGCAGGACTGGAGCGGAACGAACGCATGAGCGAGGCCGGACAGGATCCGAAAGCCGGCGCCACGCCCTACCGGGTGTTGGCGCGCAAATACCGCCCGCGCGATTTCTCCGATCTGATCGGCCAGGAGCCGATGGTGAGGACGCTCACCAATGCGTTCCGCACCGGGCGCATCGCGCAGGCCTGGATGCTGACGGGCGTGCGCGGGGTCGGCAAGACGACGACGGCGCGCATTCTGGCGCGGGCGCTGAATTACAGGACAGCGACGGTTAACGAACCCTCGATCACCTTCCCCGAATTGGGCGAGCATTGTCAGGCCATCATGGAGGGACGCCATGTCGACGTGGTCGAGATGGACGCCGCCTCGCATACCGGCATCGACGACATCCGCGAGATCATCGAGCAGGTGCGCTATGCGCCGGTTTCGGCGCGCTACAAGGTCTATATCATCGATGAAGTGCACATGCTTTCCAACCAGGCCTTCAACGGCCTGCTGAAGACTCTGGAGGAGCCCCCGCCGCATGTGAAGTTCATCTTCGCCACGACCGAGATCCGCAAGGTGCCGATCACGGTCCTGTCGAGATGCCAGCGTTTCGATCTGCGGCGCGTCGATGCCGGCGTGCTGACGGCGCATCTGGAGAAGATCGCGGGGCTGGAGGAAGTTTCGGTGGAGCCGTCCGCGCTCGCCATGGTGGCGCGTGCCGCTGAAGGATCGGTGCGCGATGCGCTGTCCATTCTCGATCAGGCGATCGCCCATGGCGAAGGCAACGTCGGCGCCGACGAAATGCGCATGATGCTCGGTCTTTCCGACCGTGCCCGGATCATCGATCTGTTCGAACTCCTGATGAAGGGCGATGTTGCCGGCGCCTTGCGCGATTTTCGCGCGCAATATGATGCCGGCGCCGATCCCGCCGTCATTCTGTCCGATCTCGCGGAATTCAACCACCTCGTCACGCGGCTTCGCTTCGTGCCCGAGGCGGGCGAGGATGCCTCGTTGTCGGAGGACGAACGCACGCGCGGCGCAAGATTTGCGAAAGCGCTCTCCGTGCGCGTGCTTTCCCGCACGTGGCAGATGCTTCTGAAAGGCATCGGCGAGGTGCAAAGCGCGGGGCGGCCGGCAAGCGCGGCCGAGATGGTTCTGATCCGCATCGCCCACGCCGCCAGTCTGCCGACCCTCGACGAAGCGCTGAAGATGCTTGACGACGGGACACGGCGTACGGAGAGGAGCGAAAGCAGGCCGGCTTCGCCGCAGGGAAACGGAAATGGCGGAGCGCCGGTCTCAGCGGTGGCCGCCCAGCGCCTGTCGTCGGGCAATGGCGGCGGCGCACAGACGATGCGCCTGGTCGAGCCTCAGGCGGAAAGCCGGCCCGCCGGTGAATTCCAGCC
>SCRB01000710.1 GCA_004299545.1 Rhizobiaceae bacterium | reverse complement strand
GGCGGTGTCGCAGATCGTCGGACGTGATCCCGAAAGCCTCGACGAAGCCGGCGTGGCGCGCGCAGCCATCGAAAGCCTTGCCGAGAATTTTTCCGACGGGATCGTCGCCCCGGCCTTCTGGATGGCGGTCGCTGGGCTGCCCGGCGCGGCGGTCTACAAGGCCGTCAATACGGCTGACAGCATGATCGGCCATCGCACGAAACGACACGAGGCCTTCGGCTGGGCGGCGGCGCGCTTCGACGATCTTGTCAATCTGCCGGCCTCGCGCCTTTCCGCCTTCCTCATCGTTGCCGCTGCTTTCATCGTTTCCGATGCCTCGCACGAGGCGGCATGGCATGTGCTTTGGCGCGATGCGGGCCGCCATCGCTCGCCCAATGCCGGCTGGCCGGAAGCGGCGATGGCCGGCGCGCTCGGCCTCGCGCTCGCCGGACCGCGCCATTATGGCGGAGAGTTGGTCGAAGATGCGGTCATGGGCAAGGGCGGACGGCGCGACGCGTCGCCCGACGATATCCGCCGCGCGCTTCACCTTTTCGATACCGCGGATACGCTCCTCATCCTGATTGCCGGGCTTATCGCCTGCCTTGTCATGCTGCCGGGCTGAGGGCGTCGCTATCTCTTGTTGTCGCGTTCAGAACTCGATGCCTTGTTGCGCTTTGACACCGGCAGCGAAGTGGTGCTTCACAAGCGTCATTTCGGTCACGAGGTCGGCCGCTTCCATCAGGTCCGGCTTGGCGTTGCGGCCGGTGACGACGACATGCAGGTCGTTCCGCCGCGCCTTCAGCGTAGCGACCACTTCGGCCAGATCGAGATAGGCGTAGCGCAGTGCGATATTGAGTTCGTCGAGGACGACGAGGCTGATCGAGGGATCTGCCATGAGTTCCTCTGCCTTCGCCCATGCCCGTTCGGCGGCAGCAATGTCGCGCTTGATGTCCTGCGTCTCCCAGGTGAAGCCCTCGCCCATCGAGTGCCAGGCGATGCGGTCGCCGAAGGTCTGGAAAGCATCCTTCTCGCCCGTGTGCCATGCGCCCTTGATGAACTGCACGACGCCGACCCGGCGGCCATGGCCGAGCATCCTCAGTGCTAGGCCGAAAGCGGCCGTGGACTTGCCCTTGCCGGGGCCGGTGTTGACGATCAGGAGCCCTTTCTCTGTTGTCGTCTTGCCGGCGACCTCGGCGTCCTGAACGGCCTTCCGCTTCGCCATCTTGGCACGGTGACGCGCGGCGTCCTTCTCGTCGATCTCTTTCATCTCATTTCACCTTCATCGGCAGGCCCGCGACCATCAGGATCACATGATCCGCAAGGGCTGCGACGCGCTGGTTCAGTTTCCCGGCCGTATCGCGGAACCGACGCGCGAGCGCGTTTTCGGGCACGATCCCCAATCCGACCTCGTTCGAGACGACGAACCACGGCCCCTTGGGCGCGGCGAGGATCGTCTCGAGCCGGGCGCATTCCGCTTCGAGGTCATGCTCGGCGAGCGTGTGGTTGGTCAACCATAGCGTCAGGCAATCGACCAGAAGCGGCTGGCCGCCGGGCGATTCGGAGAGCGCGCGGACAAGGTCGAGCGGCGCTTCGAGCGTTTGCCAGCCTTCGCCGCGCCGTGCCCGATGCTGCGCGATCCTTCCCTCCATCTCGGCGTCGAAGGCCTGCGCGGTGGCGATATAGGTCCACGGCGCCGGCAGCGCCGCCACCAGCCGTTCGGCCTCGGCGCTCTTGCCGGATCGCGCGCCGCCGAGAAGAAATGTCAACGAGCCGTCAGCCAAGGAAATCCGCGTCCAATCGTCAAGAGGCGAGACCTTATCGGGTTTCTCCGGCGAGGCAAGGTCGGCGGCTATGGCCCGTTGACAGGGCGCAATGCTGCGTCATAAATGCTGGC
>SCRB01000709.1 GCA_004299545.1 Rhizobiaceae bacterium | reverse complement strand
GATGAGCGCGATGCGATCATGTGGCGACCACGAACAGAAGCCGGCAAATGCTGCCCTCGCGGCCTGGATCGCGCGGTCGGCATCCGCCGCCGTTCCAAGCGCCACGGTGCCGATGGCCGCTTCGGTGACGGGGTTCTCTATGCTCATGACGGTGGAGCGTCGAAGTGGCTCTACCCACTCTCCGTCAATGTAGAACTTGTCCAGGGTAATCATCATCGGCATGCGTTCTTCCTCCAATGGATCCTGGGGCTTCACAGCGGATTGATGAATGACGGACCTGCCAGACAGGGACCGGGATTGACCTCCCCGGCACCATAGGCAGGCCGGTCAAGTTCGGGACCCTGTTGGGCAACAGGCTGCCGATGCGGAAATTTGACGAGATGCCCGGCTCTCTCCCGCCGGCCGATCGTCAGGGCGCATTCAGCCTCCGCCCTGTGCCGGATCCGGCAAAGCCGTTGCAGTACCCTCCATGGCCCGCTCCTGCGTAATTGCTGCCCGGAGCGATTTCAAGAGACGTAAATAGGCGTGACCATGACTGTGCCGGACGTGCACGGCCGAATAGATCGGCTGTGAAATACGCGGCGCATCTGCCACGCGCATGGCTTTTCCTTCCCCAACCAGCGCATTCGCCGACGCCTCGGTAAGATAGGCTGTTCCGTCGCCCTGGCGCAGGACATGCATAATGGCTTGGCCATGGCCGATGGAAATGGGGCTATGTTCTAAGTCAGGCAATAATTGCCTGTGCGCCTGATTGAAGAACATGGAATAATTCGCTTTTATGTATTCCGGCAGCTTTATTTGTTCTATGGATGTACAGCAAGTGCTGACCATCATGAACCGCTCTTCTGCGATCTGTTCATAGTGAATATCTGGCAGGTGTTGGGGCGAGTAGAGAACGGCAACGTCCAAATTGCCGGTGGTCAGGTCGAGGATCATCTGATTGGAGTAGTCGATTTCCACGTAGACCGCCAAATTCGGAAGCGTAACCCGCATCCATTGCAACCATGTACCAAGCACGCGGCCATACAGTTCATGCTGGATGCCGATCCTTATGAGGCGATCGAACTTCCCAATGGCCTGGACCTCGCGCTTGGCCTCGACCCATTGCAGCCTGACGGCCTTGGCGTAGTCGGCGAAGCGCAGCCCCGCCGCCGTCACCTCAGTGCCGGATTTGCCCCGAAGGAACAATTGCTTTCCCATCTGGGCTTCGAGCGCGCGGATACGGCTGGAAACGGTCGATTGAGTGACGCCCAGGCGCTCGGCCGTGCGATTGAAATTCCTTGTCTCGATCAGATCGATGAAGGTGTCGAGAAGCTCGATTTGCATGACGGCAACCGGATCGCCTGCGGAAACTGGGTCGTGGCCCTAATACGTACGATCGAAATGGCGACCAGATTGCCGGGTTCAGCACCCAAATTCCAGCCATAGCTGCTCGAGAGTTAATCGATATTTCCGATTAAACGAGGATTTGCCCTTCGTTGCAAAGCTCGCAGCGCGGCGGCACGATAAACCCATCCCGATTGCCGTCCCGCAGGTGCATGATGTTCATCATCGATAGCGATGTCCACAATTATTGGTGCAGCGCGGAAGTACTTCTTCCCTATCTCGATCCTTATTGGCACGATTTTCTCGTTCGTGGCGAAAAGCCGGGGCCCGTCGGTAGCTTTCCGCACGGCCATCGCCCATGGCTCCATCCGGAAGGATTTTCACGGTATGATATCAAGCCGGAAAGCGAGGACGACAATTACCTGATCATGAAGGAGAAGCACCTAGATCGCTATAGCATCGACATTGCCATCCTCACCGCCGATGAGCCGCTCGAGGCATCCACCCTGGCCAACAGTCATTACGCCAATGCCCTGGTCGGCGCCTACAACGACTACATGATCGACTGGTGGCTGCCAAAGGACAGCCGCTTCAGGGGATCGATCGTCATTTCTCCGACGGATCCCCTCGGCGCCGCGGCCGAGATCCGGCGCCTCTCTTCACACCCGGATATCGTGCAGGTATTGGCAAGCCACGGGTCCCAACGCCCTTACGGCGACCCGTTCTATCACCCGATCCACGAAGCCTGTGCCGAAGCCGGTCTCCCGTTCGCCATCCATCTGGGTGGCCAGGGAGGCGTCAACCACAACGCGATTGCCGCAGGCCCCACGACCTATTACTGGGAGACGCATGCGCTGCTGGCGCAGCCGGCCATGACCCACGTGGCGAGCATGATTGCAAACGGCGTTTTTGAAAAGTTCCCGGATCTCTATTTCGTAGTGATCGAGTGCGGCGTGTCATGGGTGCCGGCTATGCTGTGGCGCCTCGATGCCAACTTCAAAGCGCTGCGGAAGGAAACGCCATGGCTCAGGATGTTGCCGTCGGAATATTGCCGGCGTAACGTCCGGTTCAGCACGCAACCGCTGGAGCAGCCCGAAAACGTGAAGTTCCTCTGGGAGACGCTGACTCATATGGACGGCGAAAACACGCTCCTGTTTGCTTCCGACTACCCGCATTGGGATTTCGACGCGCCGACGAGCCTGCACATTCCCCCCGCCTGGCGTGAGAAGATAATGGGGCTCAATGCGCTCGAAGTCTACAAGCGCATTGAACGTCCCGCCCCGGTGGCGAGGCTCGCCTGATGGTCCCTGGCGCTTCCGCTTCAAAATCTTTTGCATGCAAAATCGACGACGTTCCAACAGGAGCAGCCAGGATCGTGTCCATCGGCAGACTGCGCATCGGTATATTCCGCGTCGGCGCCGAATACATGGCCATGCTTAACATCTGTCCGCATCGCGGGGGGAAGCTTTGCGAAGGGCCGGTCTGCGGGACAACCGCCTATTCGAAAACGGCGGAGTTCATCTACGACCGCGCGGGCGAAATCGTCCGCTGTGCCTGGCATGGCTGGGAGTTCGACATCCGCTCGGGAAAATGTTTGGCCGACGACAAACTCAAGGCCCGGACCTTTCCGGTCCATGTCGAGGGAAACGACATCTATCTGGATCTTTAGGCAACGGCCCGGTCGCGGGGCCAGCGTGGGACGATCACCATGGAAACCGTCAAATTTATCCGAATGAAGGATGGAGACCG
>SCRB01000708.1 GCA_004299545.1 Rhizobiaceae bacterium | reverse complement strand
CTGGTTCGTAAAGCAGGCACTGGTCGATCTGGCACATGAACTCAAGCTGGAGTTTACCGAACCGGCCGCCACCGATCGCCGGGGGTGGGCCAAGCTGATGAAGAAAGTCGGCGTCAAGGGCATCCATATCGCCGAGCGGGACACGCAACGCGCCAAAAAACCCAAGCCGATGAACGTCTTCTGGAACACTTGGTCGGTGGAAGGCTTTGTCGCCGAGGGTTTCCAGCCCGCCGAACTGGGCTGGGGAACGCACGAGAGGTGGATGCCGAAAAACGCGCACAGGCAAAAGTACGGCGCTAAGACGGCAATCTATCTGGAGCAGCCCGGCGCCAACACGCGCGTCAGGACGTGGTGCCCGACACCCGGGGCGCAGTACGGCTTTCTCGTCACCCATAACGAAGCGATCTCGATCGCCGAATTCTTCACGCTGCGGGACAAGAAGGAGAAGGTGCGCTATCGCCCTACCTGCCATTATGCCTATCATCCCGCCAACGACGCGCTCCTGTCGCTTGACGAATTGTTCGGCGCCGGTGGAAAGCCGCAACCGGTTCAGCATGTCCTTGACGAGAACGAGTTGATCGACGGCATCGATGAACTCGGCGTGCTTCTCTACGGCCATGCGCGGAACGCCTATTGGTATGGCTCGCAACTCTCGCTGGCGGAAGCGCGCAAGCTCGCGCCCTATCAGAACGCCACTGGCCTGCAAGTGAGTTCGGCGGTGCTTGCCGGCATGGTCTGGGCACTGGAAAACCCTGAGGCGGGCATCGTCGAAACGGACGCGATGGATTATCGGCGCTGCCTGGAAATCCAGTCCCCCTATCTCGGCCCGGTCAAGGGCTATTACACCGACTGGACGCCGATCGAGGGTCGTCCCGGCTTCTTTTCGGAAGACCTCGACCGCAGCGATCCGTGGCAATTTCGCAACGTTCTGGTGCGCTAGTACCCCTTACGGCCCTATGCGGTGGCGCAACCGGGGGGCCGTCCTTGCGTTCCAGTCTTTTTCGGGTCAAGACGGAGACAATCGGACCCGAGGAGAGGATGATCGGGATGATGAATACGCGCGTGGCGGCTTTGGCCGTTCTCAGTGGACTTGCGATGGTGCTGGCCGGTTGCCAGTCGACGCCTCGCGGATTGGAACGGCCGGCGGTTGCGCCCATCGCCTCCTCGCCTTTCGACGGACAATGGATCGGCACCGATGGCGTCGCCGTCTCGACGCTCCGCAACGGCACCTTCGAATCCCGTTCCGTGCAAACAGGCGAACAGTTGACGAGCGGAACCTATGGCGTCCGCGACCAGTCGACGATCGATCTCGATTTCTATTCGATCAAGAGTCAGAAGCGGACCACGGCGGCTTGTCTCCTGGTCTCTCGAAATCAGATGAACTGCACTCTGGCGTCGGGAACCCGTTTCGTGCTCAATCGACGGCAGGCTTAGGGGTCGGAATCTCCGCAGTTTCGAAGGCAGCTTCTGTTCCACCAAGCCAGTCCACTTGTGGGCCCGCTTGGCGGGCGGAGAATGAAAAAAATGAACAAGACGGCTCTCGCGGCCTTTCTGGCGCCGCCGCTGCTCGCTTTTTCCACGGCGGCGGCGCTCGCCGACTACACGCTGACCATTCTGCACTTCAATGATTGGCACAGCCGCATCGAGCCGATCAACAAGTTCGACGCGACCTGCTCTCCCGAGGAGGCGCGGAAAGGCGTCTGCGTCGGCGGCGCCGCGCGCCTGAAAACCGCGATCGGCCAGGAGCGGAAAAAATTCGCGGGCAAGAACGTCCTCCTGCTCGACGCCGGCGATAATTTCCAGGGATC
>SCRB01000707.1 GCA_004299545.1 Rhizobiaceae bacterium | reverse complement strand
GTCAACTTTATCGAATGAGAATACGGCAAACCTCTATCACGGCATGTGAAACCTGAAATGGGATCGCATGATGCCATTGTCGTTGTGATTCAGAATTGAAATCCGATCGCCTGGGGAGAGGCGAGAAGGCTTCTCTCGGCGACCGCGCCGAGGGCAAGGATCGTGCCGAGTATGAACACGACATAGAGTTTGGTGCCGCTCAATTTTCGCATCTTTTCGCGTGTCGATGGGGCAGGATAATTCGCGGTGCGGTTTGCGGGACTTAACAGAGGAATATACAATTTTGTAATTTTCCACCGGCCATCGTTCCGGTAGGGTTTTTCGTCCTACAACTCGTCCAGAAGACCGCAGGCTACCCGGCGTTCAGGCTCCTCACTTTCCCGGTGAACAAGGCCAGCAATGTGGGCCACAAGGAGAACGGCTGCAGTGACGACGGCATATCTCAAAAGAGATAGATCGGGTTGGAAAATATCCATGTGACTTCCCGCCCGAAACCCCAGACCGTCGGGACATCCACGACGACCTCCACGCGGTAAGAGCCAGACGAGCCACCCTGGAACTCGAAGGAGCGAGCCGGCTTCGTGATGATCTTCTTGCCGTCCCGATAGACGTGTATCCGTATCTCGCGCCGGCTCTCGATCTCCGGCAGTGCCACGCTGAACAGGGTCTTTTCGCCGGCTTTCAGCACGTCTCCCATGATGCCGTGGCCGCTGTCTTGCTGCGCCGAGAACATGAACCCTCTTGCGTCTCCCAGAAGATCGACGGCCATGAACAGATGGCCGCAGCGGATGGCGGTGTGGACCGTTTCGCGGTCGGTCTGAAAATCTCCCGAAGGCGCACGCGCGCAGATCAGATGATTGAGGGCGAAAGGCATCAGATCCTTCGCCTTCGGGAACTTGTAGCGCCTCTTGAAGATTTTCAGGTTCTGGTGGATATCGGAGGCGAATATCCCGACAAAAGGCCTTTGCGCCGATATCGCGTCCCACAATTCGATGACGGCATCCGGACGGTGATAGAGCGAAAGGAAGGCGTAAAGCCGGTTCACCGGAAAAGCGAGCGCGGCCATTATCTTGCTTGCCAGCGACGCGTCGTAAATCTGGTCGGCGAAATCAATGATCTCGACGCCGGTCATCCTGGCGTCGACCTGACCCTTCCATGGCCAATGCGAATTGCGCGCATGCGCCATAACGACGAAGCCCCTCTGCGCAGCAACCTCGGAGAGGAATATTTCGGTCGGATCGGCACGAGCGGTCTGGTAGTCCCCTATGCCGAGTCCGAGCAGATAGCCCTCCTGTCTGCTGCTTTCGACGCCGGTCAAAACCAGCGTCTTGCCGTAAATGCCCTGTTTGCCGTCCTTGATCGCCTTGGTGTTGTTGTGATCGGTGATGATCATGAACTCGAGCTTGTGCTCGCTCGCGACCCGGGCCAGTTCCTCGTAGCTTCCCTGGGCATCGCCGGAATATTCGGAATGCAGATGGATAAGCCCGACATATTCATGGAGGCCATAGTTTCGACCGCCTCTGTCCGTTTTGTTCCTTATTATTCCCCGTATGTAGATCGAAATCAGCCGGGCGTCGAAAGCAACGACGCAAGCTAGCAAAGCAGCAAGCACTTCCTGCCATGTGCCGTGAATTGGCATGATGCCGATCATGAATTCTTAAATCCAAAGATAGGCTCCAACCGCTCCCAGCTTTCGTCCATCGCATAGGCGGGCGCGAGATAGGGTATACCGATATGGCCGTAGCGGATGGACAGTTGGTCCTCGGCCGCTCGCTCCCCCTCATGGGCGATCTCTCCAACATAAATCGCGGAAACCAATCCACTTCTGTCCGCCCCGCCGTCACAGTGCACCAGGATAGGTTTTTGCGCGGCCTTCATAATGGTGATCAATTTCGCTGTCTGGGCGAGATCGAGGATCTGTCGCGCGGACATGCGGAAATCGATGTGGGTGACCCCCA
>SCRB01000706.1 GCA_004299545.1 Rhizobiaceae bacterium | reverse complement strand
GCTGTTCGCCGTTAGCTGAACACAAAGATGTAGCGGTGGGCTGGTAGACGGCCTATTCGGATGTGGATGATCGTGTTTAGATAATAGCTAACAGCTAATAGCTAACAACGCTTGGTTTTCTTCCCATGATTGCTCTTATTGATTATGGTGCTGGCAATGCGGCTTCCGTGAGCAAAGCATTGCATTACCTCGGGGCCGAACATCAGTTGACCTCGGATCCGGCCGTGATTGCCGCGGCGGAAAAGATTATTTTGCCCGGTGTCGGCCACTTCGGCTCGACGATGACGGCGATTGACGCGCGCGGACTGCGTCAGCCGATCCTCGACGCCATTGCCGCCGGTAAACCCTATCTCGGCATCTGCGTCGGCCTGCAGGCGCTGTTCGAGGGTAGTGAAGAGGCACCCGGCGTGGCCGGTTTCGGTCGGCTGCCGGGAATGGTGCGCCGCTTTGCGCCCGGCGTGAAGATTCCGCACGTCGGCTGGAGCCGCGCCTGGTGTCTGAAGCCTTCGCAACTGCTGGCCGGCACCGGCTCGGAACCCTACTTCTATTTCACGCACTCCTTTTATGGCCCGGTGGGCGAATCCACGGTTTACAGCGCGCACTATCCCGCGCCGTTTGCCGCCGTCCTCGAAAAAGACAATATCTACGCCGTGCAGTTCCACCCGGAAAAGTCCGGCAAGGCCGGCCTGGACGTGCTGGTCAATTTCGTCACCCTGCCGCGCGGCGCACATGTGCTGACGCGCAACTCGGCCGAGCCGGCGCGTGAACCTGCGCGCCGCATCATTCCATGCCTCGACGTGCACCACGGTCGCGTGGTCAAGGGCGTGAACTTTCTGGAACTGCGCGACAGCGGCGATCCGGCTGAACTGGCGGCGGCTTACAACCGCGCCGGTGCAGACGAGTTGGTGCTGCTCGATATCTCCGCCTCGCATGAAGCCCGGCCCATTTTGATCGAGACGGTCGGAAAGGTGGCGCGCGAGCTGTTCATTCCGTTTACCGTCGGGGGTGGAGTGCGCACGGTGAAGGATGCCGGGGAGATTCTCGGCGCCGGCGCCGACAAAGTCAGCGTCAATACCGCCGCCGTCGCCCGGCCCGGCCTGATCGAACATCTCGCCAACGCGTTCGGCTCGCAAGCCGTGATTGTGGCTATCGACGCCAAACAGCAATTGGCGCAAGATGCCGCGGGCCGCCGGGGCTGGGAGGTCGTGACGCGTGGCGGTCGTACGCGCACCGGCCTTGATGCCGTCGCCTGGGCGATCGAAGCCGAACAGCGCGGTGCCGGCGAGATCCTGCTCACCAGCATGGATCGCGACGGGACCAAAACCGGCTTCGACTGTCCGCTGACCGCTGCCGTCAGCCAGGCGGTATCGATTCCTGTCATCGCCTCCGGTGGCGGCGGAACGCCTGCGGACTTCGTCGATGTCTTCACGCGCGGCAAAGCGGACGCCGCCCTTGCCGCCTCGATCTTCCACTTCGGCGAAATCAGCGTCGCCGACCTGAAGAAGGCTCTGTCCACTTCGGGCATCCGGGTCCGGTGATCTGCAAGCTCCTGGTTCCTGGCTCTTCGCGCTCAGGAGCTACAGAACGCCGGGCTTCGGGCATGCCGCAGTTCCCATGAGCCAACCG
>SCRB01000705.1 GCA_004299545.1 Rhizobiaceae bacterium | reverse complement strand
TGCCCTGAGCATGAGGTCGACCGTACAAGCGACGCTGTTCGGCATTTAATCTTCGGTCGTAGGTCGTCCTATCGTTTCGCCGACGATGCGGCCGCGTTAGGAAGGCTGCATGTTCACGGTCCACCCCGACGAGATCAAAGACTTCACTGGTGACGAACTTGTCGAGCTGCTGCGCCGTCTCCTCTACGCCGAAGCCCGCAAGGCCGGCCTTCCGCTGCGTGGGGTCCATGTTCCGCTCCAGATCACCGTCGCCGATGGCGGCCAGGACGCCAGCATCATCTGGACCGGCGGCGAGGCCTCGACCGATTATTTCCCCGGCCGCGACATTGTCTTTCAATGCAAGGCGAAGGACAGGGGCAACGTCCAGTGGGAACAGGAGGTCTGGACCAAACCGAGCCAAAAGAAGACCGTCCCGGTCAAGATTCTCAACGATGCTGTGCGTGACGTGCTTGCGCGCGGCGGTAGCTATATAGGCATCACGGCCAGGGCGCTCGTCGGTAACAAGCCGGCCGACCGCATCAACGCGATCAAGAAGGGTATCACGACCGCTGGCGGTAACCCCGCTAATCTCACCACGGTTGATGTCTACGAGGGAAACAAGCTCGCCGCGTGGGCCAGCGCGCACCCCGGCGTCGCGGTCTGGATCAAGCAGCGGCACGCTGCGATCGACCTCGCCGGCTTCTCCACCCTCGATTATTGGGGGAGGCGCGCCGACCTCGCCGCGCCCCCGTTCGTCGACAGCCCCAACCGCAAATTCTCGCTCGGCCCCTATGATGCCGACGCGATCGAGTTCTCCCAGCTCGCCGCGCGCCTAGTGGCCGAACTGGACGAGCCCGGCGCTTCCGCTCGCATCTGGGGCGCCTCGGGCATCGGCAAGACCCGCGCGCTCTATCACGCGCTCAGTACCAGCACCGACCTGTTCGGGGGCCTTGCCTCCGCCAATTTCATCTTCTGCGATTTTGGCCAGGTCAGGGACCGCCTCTGGGATGTCGCGAACCAGATCGTGAAGGAGGGCTCAGCCGCGGTTCTTGTCGTCGACGGATGCCCGCTCGACAAGGCTCGCGAGCTGAACGCGCTTGCTCTTACCGAAGATAGCCAGCTTCGGGTTATCACGGTCGGCGCTGAGGGTCTCGACCATGACGATCATTGCGTCATGATCCGGCCCACCAAGGCCGATCGGGAGACAATCAGGGGCATTCTCAAGGCCAAGCTTACCAAGGCCAAAGGCGATGAACTCGACTATATCGTCGACCTCTGCGACGGCTTTCCCCGGATCGCCGTGCTCGCGACTGAGAGCTACGAAAAGAACGCGATCCTGAAGTCGGTTGACGACGTAGCGCAGCAGATTCTGGATGCGGCCGGCGTCGAGCACGAGACCGTCCGCGCTCTCGAATGTCTCTCGCTCTTCGACAGCCTTTCGCCAGATGACAATCCGGCCGCCTTCGATGACCTCGCTGAGACACTCGTCCATATGAAGGGCGAGTTGATGTACGAGAATCTCGTCATCGCCGCCCGGCAGCATCTCGTAGAACGCAGTCATAGCACGATGACCGCGCAGCCCCGTCCGATCGCCGACTTCCTCGCGTTGCGCCGCCTCGATTATCTCCGCCCCTCGACGCTCATCGGATTCCTCGGCAGCGCGCAGCCGCAGCACCGAAACGCCATGCTCGCTCGCTGGCGCTTCCTTGCGCGGTCCCGCACGCTCAGCGAAGTGATCCATATGCTACTGCGCGGCTCGTTCGCCGATACGAACATCGTGCATCCCGACGGCGCGCCCTATCTCCCGGCTTTCGTCCATGTCGAGCCCGACCGGACGGGAACAGCCCTCTATTGGGCGATCATCCGTGTCCCACTTGCCGATGTCGAGGCCATTGCCGTCACCGACGAACTCGTCGACGCGCTTCGTCTCCTCGCCTCACGCAAGGACAGCTTCAGCCCCGCCGCACAGATCGTGTTGCGGCTCGCTGCCGTTGCCCCCACAGAGAGCTCACAACCGATCATGCTGCTGTTGCGCCAGCTTTTCCAGGTAGCGCTCGCCGGTACACAGGCCGACGACCGCCGTCGGCGTGCCGCCTTGGAGGAGGCACTCGAAGAGGACGATCCGCGCATCCGCCGCGTCGGTGTCGAAGCCCTCGGAGCGATGATCCAGACCCACGTCTCCCGGGCAGAAGAGTTCGAGCAAATCGGCGCCGAAGCCTATCATCCGGAATGGGTGCCCGACGATCACGGCACGATCAACGCCTATTTCGACTGGGCGCTTCAGCGCCTGCTCTATCTTTGGCGCCAGGACATAGAGCTGCGCCCGGTGATCGAGGAGCATGTCGCGGGCGACATCCGCAATCTCCTCTCGCCCGAACTTCTGCCCACCCTCGAAATCTTCGTCAAAGAGGTAGTCGCTGCCTCCGGTCATTGGTTCGGCGCCACCCATGGCATCGGCGATTGGCTCTATTTCGATCGGCCCGAGGAGCCGACAAACTTCTCGCTCGCCGTGCGTATGCTGTTCGATACGACCCTGCCGACCGACCCTGTCGATCTGGTCCGTCTCCATAGCCGATACTGGATGTCCGACCTGCGCGATCCCGACAAACGCTATGCGCAGGATCAGGAGAATCCCGACTACGAATATTCGGCGCGTCGCGTGCAGGCGCTCGTGCCCGAGATCGCAAGAAACCCGGATCAGCTCGCACGCGCCATCCGCTTCATGGCGAGCGAAGAGATGAACGCGCCGCAGGTCTTTGCGCAGTCTCTGGCCCCCGAACTGCCCGACCCCCTCGGCGCCTTCGAGCAGGCAGTCGCCGCGCTTGACGCGAGTGGTACGCGCGCCGGCGCGATCTTCGTGGTCTCACTCCTGTCGGCTCTCGATCGCCAGCTCCAGGATCGGCCCGGCGACGTCGGCACACTCGAGTCCATCGCGAAGACATCGCACGTGCTCGCTGCCAACCCCATGCACATCGTGACCTCGCTCCGTGTCACCGACGAGCGCCTCGACGCTTTTACGAACGATGTTCGCGATGGCCGCGTTGCGCCGGCCCATAGCGTCTCTATTTCTTATGGACGAGGACTCGAGGAGGTCAGCCACGCCGCGCTTGCCCGGTTCATCACCGCGCTCATCGATCGCGGTGATGATGGCGGCGCATGGGCCGCGCTCGAGATCCTCTCGATGGTCACGCACGGCCAGAAGGCCATTTCGCCCGAGATCGTCGGCCTCGCGAAGCTCGCGATCCTCTCTCCATCGATTGCCGACGATGCCGAGGGCAACGTTTCCAATGCCGATTATACCTATGATCGGATGCTCCGCCTGATCGACACCGCCGGCGGGATCGACACCGATTTCGCTCGCCGCTTCGCCTTGCAGATCGTGCAGACCTGCCGCACGACCGGTCCGCGACGCGGCGGCCCTTCGGACGCGCTACGCAGCGGGCTCGCTATCATCATCCAGCGAGCGCCCGCGGAAGTCTGGCCCGTCCTCGCCGACTTCTATGAGATCGCGACACGGGTCGAGCGCGAGCGGCTGAACGTTGTCACCTCTGCGACCAAGCGCTTCGCCTATGATGTCTCGCGCATCGGCGCCGGCGCCCTGTTCGATACGCCGCTCAAGCTCATGCTCGACTGGGTCGCAGCCGATCCGGATGGCCGCATCGCGTTCCTCCTCACTTTCTTCCCGATCCTCGAACAGAAAGACGGCGAGTGGGCCTGGCATCCCGCGCTCCAGAAGCTCGCCAAGCTATATGGCGGCAGGAAGCGGTTCCGCGATGCGCTGCGCCTGCGCATCTATCCCAGTTCCTGGGGCGGCTCGCTGAACTCGCATCTGACGAGCTTCAAGTCTCCACTCGCTTCCTGGACCAATTACGCCGTCCTCGGCGATTGGGCAGGTACGATGCTCGACAATGTGAACCGCTCGTTGGCGAGCGATTTCTACGGACGCTGACCACGTCCCGCGCCATCGTAGTCGACGCTCCTTCGGTGGCCCAACGGCAAGGTAATTGCCCTTCGCTGGGTGCTCGGCGACGAGTGGGACATACTGGACACATGAGCGTCGAGGAAGAGGCGCGGTCGGCCGGCCCCCCTTTTCCTGGACACTTGGAAAGGGCAGCTTTCTTACCATCGGCAACCGAAACCCGCCGGACCATTGTCGGCCCCGAAAGGGTCGTGGACCTTCCCCCATATCACTACGGGATTGTTTTTGAGGTCCTGTAACACCTGGTCCGTAATTTGTGGCGGCAACCGCTCGCTGCGCTTGCCGAGGTCACCGTTTGCTTTTCATTCGGTATGGTTGCGGGAAGGAAACGGTTCTCCGGCTGATACTGAGCGCCGGGTTACGAACTGGCTAACAGCCCATGTTCATGGCTGGTGTCTGCC
>SCRB01000704.1 GCA_004299545.1 Rhizobiaceae bacterium | reverse complement strand
CCGCGGGATTGCGCGACCTATTTGAAGATGCGTCGCTCGACCTTGGCGATGAGGCCACGTGCGAGGTCGCGCGCGGCGATTTCGGCGGGAGACCACGATTTGTTGACGAGCAAGGCCTCCAGCGCCTCTAGCGCCATCAGCATTTCCGCATTGGCGGCTAGCATGGCGAGGCCGCGAACGATCCTGTCGCAGTCTTCGTCGAAACGCTGGAGCCGGGTCCGGGACCCGTAGATCAGCGTACCGATATGGTGCTCGTTTCCAGGTTGCAACGCGAACAAGTTGCGACGGCCTGAATGGACTGTGCCGGTCGCAGCATAATGGCCGGCTATCAGGTCTCCGGAAAGGTCAACCATGGATCCGACCCTCCGCCTCTGCGATGATCCGTTCGGCATGAGGAGGGAGGCACTCAGAATGTTCACCCCCTCGTTGCCGACATTCAGATGCGCCTCGCGCCTATAGGCGTCGTCTCTGAAACCGATCGTAGCAGAGCGCAATTCCTTCAGGGCATCGAGCAGAACAGGTCGGAGCCGCTCGCGACGGATCGCCGCGCGAAGACCGGCAAGGATGTCCGAGATGCCCTCCTGCGCCTCGTCATCTTCAAAGCCGGTGACGAAACGTTCCGCCATCACAAGCGCATCGACGGTATCGTTGGGATTGTCGGGAAAGACAACAGCGCTATCGATATGGGGCTGCTGGGGAACACCGTCGTCGTTATTCGACGCTCCAGAAGTGAGCGCCTGGTCGCGCTTGCGGAAATCCGCGAGCAGGTCTTCGCTCGTAGCGTGGAAAATGCCGTTTTCGGTAATCAGCGACACGCTCGCGCCGAACGTATCGGGTCGTTGGCTGGGATCGCTGACCCACTGGATGACGACAAGCTCCCGTGCCGTCGGCGATCGCGTCACGACGTCCTGTACGACAAATTGCCATGGGAATTCACTGAGATCGATGAAGACAGCGCCCTCGGGGTCGGGATCTTCCACGGGGAGAATGGAGAGAACGCGCTCCCTCATGAATCTTTTCAGCAGGCTCTCTTTCGCTTGATCCGGCGTGTCCATCGCCTCCATCAGCTCGCGTCGCGAGACGACGATCGGGTTCATGGGCCCAGTGTCGGTGTCGAGTTCCAAGCCTCCATCGATTTCCGCGCAATCGAGCACCTTGGACAGGATCAGCTTTTCGAGCGGCGTGACGTGGGTGATCGGAAGTGCGGGATAGGTGATGATCTTGGTCTGGAGACAGGTCATGAATTTTGCCTTTCTGAACGCGAAGAGCCCGGCGCGAGGCCGGGCTCCGGGTGAGAATGATGGTGTTGGCGGCAAAACGAGGATGTGCGGGGACCTGGGGGCGTGCGCTATCCGCTCCGTCGAATTGCCGCCCCAAGCCTTCCGCGGCGTTGGTCGTACTCGTCATTCACGATCGCGCGGGCATCCGGGAAGCTGATCGGCCGCACCGTTCCGATAGCGGCGGCGGTACATTCGACGCGGTGCCAACGTGCGTCACGCGCGACGAACTGTACGGCGTCGACGTAATCGAGGGCTTTTTTGGCTGTATTCGCAGCATCGCCCGGATCGGTGTCAAACGTCTTGCGATAGGTACAGAAATGGGTTCCGTAGGGCCTGATCGCGTACATGGCCGCGTCACCCGGCTCGAACGCTCTGCAGATCGCGGCGTCATGTCGGGTGAGATCGGTAAAATAGGCAACGAGATGGGGCAGCGCGATCGCCTCCAACTGCGGATAGATGGGCGCCGGCAGCCACGCTGTGCGATGCACTGCT
>SCRB01000703.1 GCA_004299545.1 Rhizobiaceae bacterium | reverse complement strand
AACATCGAGACACTCCAAAAAAAGCCAAATGTCTCGATGTTTCCAGTCCATATCGTCGACCGAACAAACCGCGATTTATACGAAGAGCAGATCGAGCAGCATTTCCGCATCCGCCACGACATCTATGTCGGCGAGCGTGGTTGGTATGATCTTGCGCGAGCCGATGGTCGCGAGATTGATGCCTTCGATACGGAGGACGCGACTTACCTGCTCGGCATCAGATCAAGCGGCGAAGTGGTGGCCGGTTCGCGGCTTGTTCCGACGCTGAAGCCACATCTCATGAGCGAAATGTTTCCATCGCTTGCACCGGCGGGAATATTGCGGGCTGCGGACATTTTCGAATGGACCAGAATCTTCGTTGTTCCAGCCCTGCGGAAAAAAGGGCAGCCTTGCCACGCTGCCGGCCGGATCTACTGCGGGATTGTCGAGTTCTGCCTGATGAACGAGATCCGGAGGCTCTCCGTCGTCTGCGAACCCTACTGGAACAGGCGCCTCGAAGATTTGGGCTGGAATCCAGAGCCCTTGGGCCCTCCAATCTCCCACCGTGGCGAGCCTATTATCGGTCTCGCTCTCGACATGACGCTGTCTGCGCTGGAAACAACGCGACGGCGGTACGGGATAGTTGGATCCGTATTGTACCTGCGGTATGCGAAGCCGTCATCCAAGAAGACCGCCTGAGAATGGCCCGGCCATCGGCGCCAGATTTCTGGCCGGATGAAAATATCCCTCGCAATCTCTTGCAACTGATAACGGCTCATCGCGTGGATGTTCTCAACCTTTTTGATGGACGCACGGCTCCAACGTCGGGCATTTTCCTGGACAATATGAAAAGCCACGCGACGGACAAGGGCGCTTGGCTCAAAATGCTGACTCATAGACCCGCGACCAGAAACGAAGCTCTGGAGAAGCTTTGCTACATTGCTTCGGTTGTAATGATCGCTCGCAATTTCCTTGATGGTAGCCAAATGAATCTCGTGATCCAGTCCGTCGAGCGATTTACGAGACCAAATCCTAAATGAAAGGCGACCTACAGGGTCATCGCCGAAGATCGAACCAGTGTCGAACGATCGTTCCTGAACGCGAATCCCTGATCTCGAAATAATACGGATCGCTGCGGACCGGCCGCGGCATATATTCGGTGTCGCCGCAAATGTCGCGATTTCTGAACTGCGTAAACCACCGATCGTCGCCACACGCATTCCTTCTCACGCAGTAGGAGAGTTCCCGGCCGCCATGATCGGCGTTTGGATTGCTCGCGGGCGTCCAGCCTTCCGGACAGTCGGCGTATCGTTCATAGCCAGGCTTACCGGCGCCGCCCTCCGGGCAGGCCGGCCAGGAGAAACCTGGATGGCTCATCGCCTCGATGAGACGTTCCATCGGCGGATGGCATTCGGCCACGCCGTGCCAGCTTGGATTGGAAGATGAGGCGCAAAGCAAAACTTCACATCCCCATTCGCTCGCTGCAGCATCACGCGGCATCGCTACGATCGAAAGAATGAATAGCCCGGCTAGAGAAAATAACGTGCGCATCGAGCCCCCTTCATATTCAGCTACCGATCCGTACGGAGCGGCTTCTTGCGAGCATCGGCAAAAGGCGGAGAAATCTCGCTCTGGCGCTCTGCGAGCAGATTGAAGTCGGCGATCGGCCGCCGGGACAATGTCCTGTCGACCGCCTTGGCCCGCCATTCGTCCATATCGAGGACGTAGGTTGCCCACATGCCGTATCGGGCTGCCATCGCGTACCGCTGGAAGGACCAATAGGCCGGATCGGCAACGGGGCCACTCACGATGCGCGCCCGACCGACGCGGATCATCTCCAAGGCGATGTCTTTTCCGCCGGCGAGACACTTCGCCAATGGAACGCCGTCGACGTCGCTTCCTATAACACGGCACGAGACCGTCTTCGATCCGATCGTGCGCTTCAGCCAAGCCTTCGCGAATGGGCCACAGGGTACCGGACCAGGGGCCTTGATGCGTTCGCGCTCGCGCCAGGTCGGATCCAGCGCCCATTGCGGCAGTTCGCACGCGTCAATGCCAGCAAGCCTGACCTTTGCAGCCTTGTCGGGGAACCAGAGCGTCCGACCGTCGATTGCGGCCGCACGGCCTCGGTAGACTGGGAACGATTCTGTCATATTGCGTGCGCCGGCATTCGTGGATGTCTGTCCATGCGAGTGCACGAGATCTGCTGCGTGGGCGGGAGCCAAAAGGAAGGGAAGAGCCCACAGGGCAGCGGCGGCCACGCGAGACATCATCGGTTGGTGTCCGCTTTGCGCGCATTCGCGTTTCGCGACAGGAAAATGGCCGGATGTTGCACGTCATCGAATTGCCAGAGCCCAGCATGTCGCTCACGCGCATCCTGCTCGATCACCGCGTATTCGGGATGAATTGGCAGGCCGTTCGAGTCGAGAGCCGCGAATGCGAAACCACTGGATATCAGCATGACGGCGAGATCCATTCGGCTGACGCCGACTGTACCGTAGCAACCGACATAAGTCGTGGATCCGGCCTGGGCGACGGCAGCGCAAACGGGGTTGGTGTCCCTGATGAAAGCGGCGAGCACGGCGAGCGATGCCTCTCCGCAATCGCGCGCGGCGCCAGCCTTGTCGGTATAGGATGTGCCGCGAAGACAGGATTGGACGCCATACAAGCGGTAGGTTCTGCCGCCGTCGATCCAGGTGTCGCCTGTTTCGAGAGACACGCCTTGCCGAAGGTCGAAATATCCCGGCGGTGCTGCATGTGCCGCCGTTGCACAAGCCCCGGCGATCAGGATCGATAGCGCGTTTGTCTTCATTGGTTCTTGATCCTCGGATCGGCCCACATGCCGTAGCCGCCCCGGCCGATTTTCTCGGCCGCGGCGAGGTCCGGCCGCATCACCGTTCCATCGGGCTTCTTTGAAAGGCGCAGTGCGCCAAGCGACACTAATTGCTCCTCGAACATGTCTATCGCGTCGAGCGAACCCGGATAATTGTAGTAGCCGTAACAGGTGGCGTCCTGGGAAGACGCATTCTGTTCCGTGACGAATGCCCGGCAGAAGATGACCTTCGGCGATTGCAGCATGATCTGCAGCTGTCGTTGGGCGTAGGCGACACACGAGCCGGAGTAATTCTCGCCGCGATTGACTATGTCGCCCTGGCAGGGCTCCAGCCCGTAGAGGTGCAACACGATTTTGTCGTTCACCTTGATGTCCGTCGGCGAAACAGCCTTGTACCCTGACTTGGAAGCGAAA
Source organism: Rhizobiaceae bacterium (assembly GCA_004299545.1). Lineage (GTDB taxonomy): Bacteria > Pseudomonadota > Alphaproteobacteria > Rhizobiales > Rhizobiaceae > Mesorhizobium_L. The sequence goes on along the minus strand of SCRB01000703.1, from coordinate 154 downwards.
CCTTTGCGGTCGGCGATCTTCCCACTGCCTTCGTAGTATTCGATCACCAGCACCGTTTTGCCGGGTGCGGCAAGCGACCGGATATAGGCTTTGTCGATGTCTCCGACGGCCGAAGCGTGATCGGCAATCGCTAACACGCTCAGGAGAGCGCCAG
>SCRB01000702.1 GCA_004299545.1 Rhizobiaceae bacterium | reverse complement strand
GTTCGCTCTCGTTCAGCATCTTCTCGTAGATTTTCTTCTCCTCCGTGACGCGCAGGCAATAGGGCACCTTGACGACGAGGATACGGTCGAGAAAGGCCTCGTTGTTCTTGTTGTTCTTGAATTGCAGCCATTCGGACTCGTTCGAGTGCGCCAGGACGATGCCCTGATAAGGGAAGGCGCCGAAGTTCTCCGTGCCGTTGTAATTGCCTTCCTGGGTGGCGGTCAGCAGAGGATGCAGAACCTTGATCGGCGCCTTGAACATCTCGACGAATTCGAGCAGGCCCTGCGTGGTGCGGTTCAGGCCACCGCTATAGGAATAGGCGTCCGGATCGGCCTGGCTGAAATTCTCCAGTTGGCGGATATCGACCTTGCCGACCAGCGAGGAGACGTCCTGGTTGTTCTCGTCGCCCGGTTCGGTCTTGGCGATGCCGATCTGGCGAAGGCGGGACGGCATGAACCGCACGACGCTGAATTTCGAGATATCGCCGTTGAATTCGTCCAGCCGCTTGGCCGCCCATGGCGAAATGAGCCCGGTCAGGCGGCGCCGCGCGATACCGTATTTGTCTTCCAGGAGGTCGGCCATCCTTTCGGGATGAAAGAGCCCGAGGGGCGACTCGAAAATGGGGCTGGTCTGGCCGTTCGCCTTCAACGTGTAGATCGGCCGCTTTTCCATCAACTTCTTCAGCCGCTCGGCGAGCGAGGATTTTCCGCCGCCCACCGGGCCGAGCAGATAGAGGATCTGCTTGCGCTCCTCCAACCCCTGCGCGGCATGACGGAAATAGCCGACGATCCGCTCGACTGTATCCTCCATGCCGAAAAAGTCGGCAAAGGCGGGATAGATCTTGATCGTCCGGTTGGTGAAGATGCGCCCGAGCCGCTCATCGGCACTTGTGTCGATCAGTTCCGGCTCGCCGATCGCGTCAATCATGCGCTCCGCCGCAGTGGCATACATAAAGGGATCGTCACGGCAGTCGAGCAGATATTGCTGCAGGCTCATCTCCTCCTGCGCGTCGTTTTTGTAGATCTCCGAAAAGAGAGTGAATATGTCGGACCCTCGCGATTCCATCTTAACCTCTCGCACCGTTATGGTTGCAGGGAACGCGGATCGGGATCGAAACCCCGACCGCACTGATCCTCTCCTGGGTGACGGGGATAAGCCTCGTATAAAACGAGCAAACTGCCGGGGGGAGGCAAAATGCCTTCATCGATCTGCTGAACCGGTCGCGCCAATAAAGGGACATTCCTTTGCTGACCTTTTCGCCAGGCTTTGCGCCCTCATTCCTGTTATATAGGTGGCGCTTCTCCAAGCCGCACCCATGCTCACCTAAAAGAAACGATCCAAAGTGGCTTTTTGTTCGAGCAAAGCCGCGACTATTTGGCGCGAGAAAGTTGCCCGGGGCCATCAAATCAGCCCCCGCTCGTGTCTGGCGCCACCCCTGGCGGCGGCAGCGCGGAATTATGGCGATCAATGCACATGCCCAGATGCCCTCGCCGAATCAGTTTCATTATAGGCCAGAACAGGAGCAACTCCGCCTCTCTTGTTGTGGAAAACAATGCAAAATCCGTGCCAGCACACAGCGACCAACGCTGCCAGGTCGAAAAGGGGCCTTGTCGGCATAAACGGACGGCAGTCCGGCGAGCAGCGATGAAAGCGAATTTCGGGAACGGCTGGAGAAGGGTCCGGACTAAGGTCATATGCGGACGCTGCTCCAGCTTTGCGCCATTGTCATGGCGCGCAGGGAGGCGGCGGCAGTTGACCGCCCTGCCCCCATGCAACATACTCGGTAGTATGCGCGCTCATGGGAGATCTCGATGGCTTTTGCACGCGTAAACGGCATCGTGCAGCACTATCGCGATCATGGCGCGCGCGACGGTCGGGCAATCGTCTTTTCCAATTCTCTCGGCACCGATTTCCGTATCTGGGACGATGTCATCGGGCTCCTCCCGGCAGGTTTCCGGGTCGTTTGCTGCGACAAGCGAGGCCACGGCCTCTCCGAAGCGACGCCGTTCCCTTACAAGATGACTGACCTCGTTGAGGATTTGGCCGCATTGCTGGACCACATCGAGGTCAGGAAGGCGGTGGTGGTCGGCCTATCGGTCGGCGGCATGATCGCGCAGGGCCTCGCGGCGCTTCGCCCCGATCTGGTATCGGGACTGGTGCTGATGGATACCGCGCACAGAGTAGGCACGGTCGAAGGTTGGAACAGCCGTATCGACACCGTGCGCGGGAAAGGCATGGCGGCTGTCGCGGACGGCATTCTGGCCGGCTGGTTCACAGAGACGTATCGTAATGGCGTAACCGATTTCGCCGGCTATCGCGCCATGCTGCTGCGCAACGATATCGAAGGTTACACGGGCGTCTGCGCGGCTCTACGCGACGCCGACCTCACCGAATCCACCCGGGCACTGAAGATACCGACGCTCTGCGTCGCCGGCGAGCACGACGCGACGACCTCACCCGCGGTCATGCAGACGACGGCGGACCTGATCGACGGCGCACGGCTCGAAGTGATCCGGGATGCCGGGCATATTCCATGCGTCGAACGGCCGAAGGACGTGGCGGGGTTGATCGCTGGATTTTTGAAGGGGCTGGATGGGTGATTGCCTGAAATGACCGTGCCCTGCGTTGCCCCCGCCGTCCAGCGGGACAGGGTGTGCGCCACCGAAATTGACCTCCGTTCAGATTCATCCACGAAAGGCCATTTATCTTGACCTCCACAGTATCCGTTTCCCGCCACGGCGACGTCGCCGTCATTCTGCTCGACAATCCGCCGGTCAATGCGCTCAGCCACCATCTGCGCGAACCGCTCGATGCAGCGCTGAAAGCCCAGCGTGACGATAAAAGCGTCAGGGCGATCGTACTCGCATGCGCCGGCCGCACTTTCGTTGCCGGCGCCGACATCACCGAATTCGGCAAGCCGCAGAAAGCCCCTTCCCTGCGCGACCTGATCGCAACGCTTGAGACGATCACGGCGAAGCCGACGGTCGCCGCCATCCACGGCACGACGCTTGGCGGCGGCCTGGAACTGGCGCTTGGCTGTCATTTCCGCGTCGCCGACAGGGGCGCGCGGCTCGGCCTGCCTGAAGTCAAGCTCGGCATTCTGCCGGGCGCAGGCGGCACCGTGCGCCTGCCGCGCATCGTCGGACCGGAAAAGGCGGTCGCAATGATCGTCTCGGGCACACCGATCGGCGCGCCCGAGGCGCTGAAGCTCGGCCTCGTCGATGCCATTGCGGAAAGCGACCTCGTGGCGGAGGCCGTGCGCTTCGCGCATGAAGCTGCCAAGAAGAAGACACCGCTCGTGCGGGTTCGCGAGCGGAACGAAAAGATCGAAGCAGCGAAAAAGGACATGGCCGGCTTCGAGGGAGCGGTCGCAACTGCGACGAAGAAGGCGCGCGGACTCGAAGCGCCGCTTGCCTGCGCCCAGGCCGTGCGCAACGCCATCACGATGTCATTCGACGACGCGCTCGACGCGGAGCGGAAG
>SCRB01000701.1 GCA_004299545.1 Rhizobiaceae bacterium | reverse complement strand
TCAGAATGAACGCCTTCTGGGCGTCCGAAAACTTCGATGCCTTCATCGTCTTCCACTCCTCTCCCAGCCAGGAAATTACAGCGGAAAACTCCAATTCTGAACGGTCCAGTTTTCGGGGATCAGATCAGCTATCTCCGCCCCCATGCACTTCATTCGACCTCTACAATGGAAGCCGGCGCGTCGTCCTTCTTGTCCCAATGGCCGCTGACCACCTTCTTCTCGCTGTCTTTAAGTTGATCGATACGACTGACCGTGAGATAGGCGATGAGAGCGATAATGGTGACGAAGAAGAAGCCGTTGACCCAGCTGTCGCTGATGCCCAGCCCACCATCCTTCGGCGCTTGGGTCAGGAGGTCGCCGATCGAGGCGCCGAGAGGGCGCGTCAGAATGTAAGCGACCCAGAAGCCGAGTACCGCGTTCAAGATGTTCGTGTAGTAGGCAAGCGTCGTCAGCACGATTAGGCCGCCGAAGATGAGTACGCCCTGGAGATAGCCGAAGCTCAGGCCTTCCGTGGCGAAGTCGCCACCGGCGGTGCCCAGCGCAAAGGTAAACAGAATGGCCGCCCAATAGAACAGCTCGCGCTTCGTGGTGAAGATCGAGTGGATCGAGAGCGTCCTTTCGCTGGCGTACCAGGCCAGGAATGCGATCGCGAGAATGATGCTGAAGCCGATAGTCGAGACCGGCAGCGGCACGCCGAGCCTGTCGGTCAGGTTATCGGTTATCAGCGTGCCGACAATGCTGATCAGGATGACGGTGAGCCAGTACAGCCACGGCACGTAGCGCCTCTTGACCAACTGATAGATCAGCACAGCCACGAGCAGCACACCCATGACGTAGGAAGTATTGGTCAAGCCGAAGCCGAGATTAACGTTGAGATAATCGGCCGCCGTTTCACCCACGGTCGTCGCCATGATCTTGATGATCCAGAAATATAAGGTGATTTCCGGCACTTTGCACAACATCTCTCTCGCGCTGCTGATCTGTCTGTCGGCCATATTCAGCTCCTTTGCCGGTTGGCGGAAATCGGAAACGCGGGTCGGTGGCGACATTCGGCCGTGGCGACCTTGAATGTGCTATCGGATACCGGTTTCAGGGGACTTCTCCAGAAATATACGGATTTGCAAAAAACGTCGTGCTGAGAATGGCAGGAAAACTGGATGCCACGCGATCGGACATGGTCGGTTGTTGGTCCGCCGCGTGACGGTTCTTAATCCGGTGATGTGATCGTTGCCAGAAGGGCCGGGAGGCGATCGGCGATAGAAAATTGCGCCAGTTAGATAGACAAAGTCGCCCAAGGCCGCTCAAACATCGAGGGACCAGGCACCGCGTTGACCCTACCGACCCCGGCGAGCCCAATAGCATCGGTTGGTCGAAACATAGCCGGCATGATCTATGGCAGTCAGGTGCGAGGCAGCATCCTCTGCAGCACACGATCGCCGTGCACGAAGTGATAAAGAGCGGCGGCGACATGCAGCCCGACCAGCGTCAGCAGTGCATAGTCAGCGAGCAGTCCGTGGATGTCGCCTGTCCAGGCCCAGCCGGGCACGCGCGTGGCCACGATCTTTGGCATCTCGAACACGCCAAAGAAAGAGACCGGCATGCCGCGCCAGCAGGCGTTGATCCAGCCGAGAATTGGCAAAGCGAACAGCAAGAGATAAAGAAGCCAATGCACGACGCGTGCCGAGGCCACCTGCCAGGGCGGAATGCCGTCGTCCGGTTCAGGCTCGCCATGCGACAAGCGCCATGCGAGCCTGATGACAGCAACGAAAAGGATCAGCACGCCGAACGAAAAGTGCAGGCCTATCAGTGTGGTGACAGGTGTATCGCGGCGAATGTCCGGCATGGTCCAGGCCAGGATGAACTGGATGATCAGCAGCGCCAGAACGAGCCAATGCAGCGCCTTCGTCGTGCTGGTATAACCATCACCTGCTCCTTCCTCCATAAAATGACCTCTTCCGCTTTCCCGTCACGATTTTGAATGACAGCCTGCCGCGGAACAAGGGCAGTCCAGATACAATTTCGTAAAGTTTCGAGCGTGGTTTCCATCCGTTGCGCGGCCATAACCTTGTGAGCGCCTGACCAGACACTTCGGTTTGCAAACCGATCGGAGTCAACCGAGGCCCAAAACGATACGTGAGAAATTCGGCACGCGATCGTCCTTTCGGTCTCTTCGAAAACGCTGTAATCAACCTTGACGCGCATCAATGGCTCCGCTTGCCAGCCTGCCGAGCATCGACCTGGCTTCCGAGGTGCTTCCGCCAGCGCATCGGGCGCAGCGCAATAACGTAGTGCGGCATCATCGCGGCGGTTCTGGCGACCGACGGAAGCATATCTTGTCTCGACATATAGCCTACCCCCCTATATTACAGCGCTTCATTGAAACGATGAGGCCGGGATGTCGCATACGGTCAAAGACAAGGCAAAGCTGCTCGGACGCATCCGAAGGATTCGAGGCCAGGCCGAAGCCGTGGAGCGGGCGCTGGAGGCGGAAATCGGCTGTGCCGACATTCTCATGCTCGTCGCCTCGATGCGAGGCGCCATCAACGGGCTGACAGCCGAGCTAATGGAGGACCACATCCGCCACCACGTCGCGGACCCCGACCGCGATCCGGACCCGGACAGGGCCAAGGGTGCCGCCGAGCTTATCGATGTCGTCCGCACCTATTTGAAGTAAGAAAAGCGAACGGACATGGTGAACTCCTTGCGGGATTGGTTCGGCTTCGGCCAGCACGATCATGGGCAAGCGCATGGCGACCACGGTCACGGCCATGACCGCCACGGGTCGCACGGCCACACGCACGGCGTCATTGATGCGACGATCGCCACCACCGACCGCGGCATCTGGGCGATCAAATGGTCGTTCGTAATCCTCGCGGTCACGGCCGTCCTTCAAATGGCCGTCGTCGCGCTTTCGGGAAGCGTGGCGCTGCTCGCCGACACCATCCACAATGTCGGCGACGCCACGACGGCAATCCCGCTCTGGATCGCGTTTATGCTGGCGCGGCGCAAGCCGACGCAGACCTTCACCTACGGTCTTGGGCGCGTCGAGGACCTCGCGGGCATCATCATCGTCCTCATCATCCTGTTCAGCGCCATCGTGGCCGGCTACGAGGCCATAGACCGGCTGATCAATCCACAGGCGGTAAGCCATCTCGGCTGGCTGGCGACGGCAGGTGTCATCGGCTTTCTCGGGAACGAGGCGGTCGCCGTATTCCGCATCCGGGTCGGCCGCGAGATCAACAGTGCGGCCCTCATCGCCGACGGCTATCATGCTCGCACTGACGGATTGACCAGCCTGGCCGTGGTCATAGGCGCTGTCGGTGTCTGGCTTGGCTTCCCGCTCGCCGACCCGATCATCGGCCTGCTGATCACCATCGCCATATTCGGAATCGTCTGGCAGTCGGCGCGGTCCGTTCTTACCCGGATGCTCGACGGTGTCGAGCCCGGCGTGATGGACGAAATCCAACATGCCGCCGTGCATGTGCCCGGTGCGCATATCGTCGAAGCCAAAGCGCGATGGATCGGCCACAAGCTGCATGCGGACGTGGCGATCGACGTCGACGAATCCTTGCCGCTGTCGGCCGCCAACAAGATAGCGAGTGATCTCGAGGACGAGCTTTTCGAACATATGCCCGCTCTCGCCGCGGCAAATATCCGGTTTGCAACAGGCGGTCACGATCACCCTCATGATCGTTCGCACAGTTTTGGGAACTAGGGTCCGGACCCAATAA
>SCRB01000700.1 GCA_004299545.1 Rhizobiaceae bacterium | reverse complement strand
GGCGGGCTTCGCGCGCTCGACAGCCGGCGAGTACGCCGGCAACATCTTCTGGGTCGTTGGGTTCGCCCTCATTGTCTCCTGGATCGTCGCGGTGGTGTTCACGCCTTATCTTGGCGTCACGATGCTGCCCGCGATCAAACTGGTCGAAGGCGGTCACCACGCGATCTACGACACGCCGAACTATCGGCGCCTTCGCCGGCTCATTACTGTCGCGGTGCGACACAAGTTCGTAACCTGCGGCATCGTTGGCATCGCCCTTGCGCTTTCCGGCATCGGCATGGGTGCCCTCAAACAGCAGTTCTTCCCGACATCCGACCGCCCCGAAGTGCTGGTGGAAGTTCGCCTGCCGGAAGGCACCAGCATTGAGACGACGACCGCCACGGTGAAGAAGCTCGAGCGCTGGCTGCACGACCAGCCCGAGGCCAAGATCGTCACGAGTTATATCGGCCAGGGCGCTCCCCGTTTCTTCTTCGCGATGGCGCCGGAACTGCCTGATCCCGCCTTTGCCAAGATTGTCGTGCTGACGCCTGACGCCGAGGCGCGCGAGGCTTTGAAGCATCGGCTCCGGGAGGCCGTAGCAAAGGGACTTGCAACTGAAGCCTCTGTGCGCGTCACCCAGCTTGTGTTCGGACCATACTCCCCGTTCCCGGTTGAGTTTCGGGTCTTGGGACCTGATCCGGCACAAGTGTCAGCCATTTCTGAAAAAGCCCTCGACATCATGCGGCGTGTTCCCGATGTGCGCCAGGCAAACCGCGACTGGGGTAGCCGCACTCCAGTGCTGCGCTTCATCCCCGATCAGGATCGGTTAAACCTCATCGGCCTCTCGCCCGCGGAGGTGAGCCAGCAGCTGCAGTTCCTGCTCACCGGCGTCACCGTCACGAACGTTCGCGAGGACATCCGCAATGTTGCAGTCGTGGCGCGCAGCGCTGGCGACGAGAGGCTCGATCCGGCGCGTCTGGCGGACTTTTCGCTTATGAGCCGGGAAGGTCGACAGATTCCGCTCTCCCAGATCGGTCATTCGGAGGTCCGTCTGGAATACCCGGTCATGAAGCGCCGCGACCGAACGCCCGTCATCACGATTCGCTCCGACATTAACGAAGCGACGCAGCCACCCGAGGTATCCAAGCAGATCATGAAGGCCCTTCAGCCGCTGATCGCATCCCTTCCGGCCGGCTATCACATCGAAATGGGCGGATCGATCGAGGAGGCGACCAAGGCCAATACCGCATTGGGAAAGGTCTTTCCCGCCATGATCGCCGCCATGCTGATCGTCATCATGCTGCAGGTACGATCCTTTTCGACCATGGCAATGGTCATGCTGACGGCACCGCTCGGTCTCGTCGGTGTCGTCCCGATGTTGCTGGCATTCAACCAGCCCTTCGGTTTCAATGCCATTCTGGGCCTGATCGGGCTGGCAGGCATCCTGATGCGCAACACACTGATCCTAACCGAACAGATCAGGGAGAACCAGGCTGCCGGACTGGATCGCTATCACGCCGTCATCGAGGCCACGGTGCAACGCGCCCGGCCCGTGATCCTGACTGCGCTCGCCGCCGTACTGGCCTTCATCCCCCTGACGCACTCCGTCTTCTGGGGATCGATGGCCTATACGCTAATCGGTGGCACGGCGGTCGGCACGGTGCTGATCCTGCTCTTCCTTCCCGCGCTCTATGCCGCGTGGTTCCGGATCAAGCCGACCGCGGAGGTAATCCCTGAGGTTTCGACGGAGGAACCGGAACTGCGGGTTGCAATGGCCGCCGAATAGAGTTCGGTGCCGAAGAAGACGGTTTGCGTCAGCCGCATGACCGACGTCCGTTCGATTTCGTCGTGTCGCGAAATTCCCCGAACCAGCGATACGTTTTCTCTGCCATTCTATGTCCGGTTTGCAGCGCCACGATCAAGCCAGTGAACGACTTGAATGAAGGTCGGCACCAGAACGGCAGCTATCTGCCGAGCGACCCCGATACCGGACAGTCTGATAACGGCCCCGCCGCAGTCGACACACTTTCGCTACCCTCTCGGCCAATCGAGGCTGAGGAGAAATGAAATGGGTTACTCTCATTATGATGCTGCAATTCGTGGCAGCGCCTCTTGGAACGCGGGAAAGACAATGGGAACGAAACGCCTCTGACACAGGAGCAGACAAGGCGATCC
>SCRB01000699.1 GCA_004299545.1 Rhizobiaceae bacterium | reverse complement strand
CTTCCTGGTCCGTCACACTTATGTCGCCGGCTGGCATTTTCCAGGCGGCGGCGTCGAGCGAGGCGAGACGGCGATCGAGGCGCTGCGGCGCGAGTTGAAGGAGGAGGGGAATATCGAGGTTTCCGCTCCGCCACAGCTGAAGTCGCTGCATTTCAACCGGCAGGCAAGTCCACGCGACCATGTCGCGCTCTATCTCGTCACCGGATTTCGCCAGACGGCGCCGTATAAGTCCAATTTCGAGATCGCCGAGGCGGGCTTCTTCAGAATGGACGATCTGCCGGCGGGTACCACGCCGGCGACGCTCAGGCGCCTCGACGAGGTCTTTGGCGGCAAGCCGCCGTCGGATTACTGGTGAGCGGCCATCTTTTATGCCGCCTTATCTCTTTTGTTGAGCATGATCTTTTCGGGAAACCGGTTTCCACTTTTCCGGATCATGCTCCAAACCGCGCCCGGTCGTGGGGCGCGCCATAGTCGAGATCGGGACCTTTCGGCACGATACGCGTCGGGTTGATGGTCGGATGGCTGCGGTAATAATGCTCCTTGATATGGTGGAGGTTCACCGTCTCCGCCACGCCGGGGACCTGATAGAGGTCGCGCAGGTAATTGGACAGGTTGGGATAATCCGCAATCCGTCTCAGATTGCACTTGAAATGGCCGACATAAACCGGATCGAAGCGCACCAGCGTGGTGAAGAGCCGCCAGTCCGCTTCGGTGAGCCTGTCACCGACGAGATAGCGCTGGCGTGACAGCTTCTGCTCGATGCTGTCCAGCGCTTCGAAAAGCTCGCCGAAGGCTTCTTCATAGGCTTCTTGCGTGGTGGCGAAACCGGCGCGATAGACGCCGTTGTTGATCGCCGGATAGACGAACGCATTGACGCGGTCGATCTCCTCGCGCAGCGATGCCGGATAGAGATCGAGGGAGGCGTCTCCCCATGCGTCGAATGCCGAATTCAGCATGCGGATGATCTCGGAAGATTCATTGTTGACGATGGTTTCTTCCTGTTTGTCCCAGAGCACCGGCACGGTGACGCGGCCCGTATAATGCGGGTCGGCGCGTGTGTAGATCTGGTGGAGGTAGCCCAAGCCGTAAAGGGTGTCGCCCGTGGCGCCCTCACTCTTCACGAAAGTCCAGCCGTTCTCGCCCATGAAAGGGTGGACGACAGAGATGGAGACGATGTCGTCGAGTCTCTTCAGCTTGCGGAAGATCAGCGTGCGATGCGCCCACGGACAGGCGAGCGAGACATAGAGATGGTAGCGTCCAGGCTCCGCCTTGAAGCCGCGGCTGCGGCCGGGTGCGGGTCTTCCGTCGGCGGTGACGAAATCGCGCCACGGCACTTCGGCGCGCTGGAAGCGCCCGCCCGTGGATTTGGTATCATACCACTGGTCTTTCCAGGCACCGTCGACAAGCAGGCCCATCTTTCCGTCCTTCATGCATAATCGTCACCGCCCTTATCTAGGCGCATTGGGACGCGGACCCAACGGGCGACATCCTGAACAGAGCGTCACTTTCCGGCGGGCGCGTTCGCAAACCCGTTGCGCTCCCTGCGAAAATCGTCTAGCGCAATTGACCCGGAGGACAATCTCTCGATGACGATCCGTTTTGACCGACGACGAATTCGCGCCTGAACAGGTGTCGCAAGCCGTGCCGTATCAGGGCGCGGCACTCGAATTTGCCTTCACAACGGATCATTCAGCCATGACGATCAGCCAGTTTGTCTTCGCGCCGGAAGAACCGGCGCACGATGCCGAAATCGAAGAGATCAATGCCGAAGCTTTCGGGCCGGGACGCTTCACGCGCGCAGCGCAGCGGATCAGGGAGGGCGGCCCGCACGACCGCGGGCTTTCCTTCGTCGCGCTCTCCGGCACCAACGTCATCGCGTCGGTGCGGCAGACCCCGGTGAAAGCCGGGGAGGGCAGGGCGCTCCTGCTCGGGCCGCTCGCCGTCCGCCCGGCGTGGAAGAATATCGGCATCGGCCGCCGCCTCATGGCAATGGCGCTCGACGCGGCGAAAAAGACCGGCTGGCCAGCGGTAGTGCTTGTCGGCGACGAACCCTATTACGGTCCACTCGGCTTCAATCGCATGCCTCGCGGCCAGATCTCGCTTCCCGGCCCGGTCGACCCGAACCGGGTCCTCGCGCATGAGATCGAACCGGGGGCGGTTGCACGGCTGACAGGTATGCTCGACCACGAGGAGCGGGCGAAGGGGTAGCGACTGCGTCAGCGCCCTTCGCGATACCACATCGCGCCGAGCGCGAAGAGAAGCAGCGCCAGCCCGAAGAAGCCGCCGAAGAGCGGCACGCGATCGACGGCCTTCAGCACGCTGTCGCCGGTCGTCCTCAGCCCGATCCAGTCATTGCCGGATGCGCCGCTGGACCTGCTGACGGGCACGATGTTGGGTAGCGTCAGATTGCCGGAAGCGTCGGAAATGCGGCGCACACTGCCGCCCGTCGCCTCAGCGAAGGGTTGCAATTTCCGTGTCGTCGAAACCGGATCGGCAAATTCCGGCGCGTTGATCGGCCCGACATGGGCGAGTGTGGTCAGCTTGCCGTTGGCAACACGGTAAAGGCCGATCTCGTTGGTATCGACGCTGCCGGTGAAAAGGCCGGGCTTGGTTTTCTTCAGCGGCACGGTCAGCGTCTTGCCGGACGGTGTGGTGACGCTGGCGTTTCCCGCCTCGTCGGCCATGGTCTGGCGGGTGATGTCGAGCGTCATGCCGGAACCCTCGGCCGTCAGCCTTTCTTCCTCCAGTTCCGGCTCCTTCATCAGCCAGTGGGCGATGCGGCGATAAAGGGCGACATAGGGGCCGCCGCCTTCATAATTGCGCGCCCAGAGCCAGCCCTGGTCGGAAAGCAGCATGCCGACGCGGCCCTTGCCCTTATGGGCGAGAATGAGAAGCGGCTTGTCGTCGGGCCCCTTCATCACCACCTCGCCCTGCGGATGATCGACGTCGATGACGCGGAACCAGCGGCCCCAATGCGGCGGCTCGCTGCCGGAGCCTTCCAGGTCGCGCGTCACCGGCTGTTTCCTGCCGAGCGCGGTGAGGCGGGGGTAGAAGGGCTCTTGCGTCACGCTGCCAGTCGGCAGGGCGGG
>SCRB01000698.1 GCA_004299545.1 Rhizobiaceae bacterium | reverse complement strand
GCCCAATCCGATCCTGACCTCGCAACTCGACACCTGGTACATCATGGACAAGGCCTGGGCCGAGAAGAATGGCCTGAGCAAACCCATTTCCGCCAAGGACACCAATCCGGGACCGGGCGCGAATATGGCGAACGGCACGGGGCCGTTCATGATCGTCAGCCACGAACCCGGCGTGAAGACCGTCTTCAAGCGCAATCCCCATTATTGGGGCAAGATCGACAGCAATGTCGACGAAGTCGATTTCACGCCGATTTCCTCCGACAGCACCCGCGTCGCGGCGCTGTTGTCGGGGCAGGTCGACCTGATCGAGCCGGTGCCGGTGCAGGACGTCGCGCGCGTCAATGCAGACCCCAACACCAAGGTGCTGTCGGGGCCGGAATTGCGCGTCATCCATCTCGGCTTCAACCAGGTCCGCGACGAATTGCCGACCTCCAACATCAAGGGCAAGAATCCGTTCAAGGACGTGAAGGTTCGCAAGGCCTTCTACCAGGCGATCGACATGGACGCGATCGACAAGCGGGTCATGCGCGGGCTCGCCAAGCCGGTTGCGCTGCTCATCGCGCCGCAGCTTTATGACGGCGCGAAGGACTTCAAGCGCTGGCCGTATGATCCGGCCGCGTCGAAAAAGCTTCTGGCGGAAGCAGGCTATCCGCAGGGCTTCACCGTCGGAATGGACTGCCCCAACGACCGCTATGTCAACGACGCCAAGATTTGCGAGGCTGTCGTCTCGATGCTGGCGAAAGTCGGCGTGAAGGTGAACCTGAACGCTGTTCCCAAGGCGAAATATTTCGCCAAGGTGCTGGCGCCCGGTGGCTACAACACCGATTTCTACATGCTCGGATGGACGCCGAGTTCCTTCGATTCATGGAACGTCATTACATCTCTCGCGACCTGTCGCGATGCGAAGGGGGCCGGCGGCCCGTTCAATCTCGGGGGTTACTGCAACAAGGAGGTCGATGAAATCGCCGCCAAGATCCTTGTCGAAACCGACAAGGCGAAGCGCGACGCGGAAATCCACAAGGCCTTCGAAATCCTGACGAACGACGTGTCGCATATCCCCCTCCATCAGCAATATCTGGTCTGGGGCAAGCGCAAGAACCTCGATATCTTCCAGCGCCCGGATGACCAGGTCCTGTTCTACTGGGCCAATCTCAACTGATCGGTCTCAAGAAAATCCGGGGCCGGATCCCCTCGATCCGGTCTCGGGCAGATCAGGTAGTTTAGCCGATGCTGGCATTCGCCATCAGGCGTCTCTTCCAGGCGGTCGGCGTCATGCTTGTCGTGGCGCTGATCTCCTTCGTCATGTTCCGTTTCGTCGGCGACCCGATCAACCAGATGGTGGGGGTCGATACGACACCGGCGCAGCGCGCGGAACTACGCAAGGAACTCGGCCTTGACGACCCCGTCACTGTCCAGTTCACCCGCTTCGTCTACAAGGCGGCGCATTTCGACTTCGGCATCTCTTACCAGTTCAAGCGTCCGGTCTCGCAACTCATCGCGCAAAGGATGCCGGCGACGCTGGAACTGTCCTTCGTTTCCGCCGTCTTCGCCCTCGTCGTCGGCATGCCGATGGGTGTCTATACCGGCCTTTATCCCGGCAGTTGGCTGTCGAGGTTCTTCTTGGCGACGAGCCTGATCGGGATTTCGCTTCCCACTTTCCTGATCGGCATCCTGCTGATCTTCATCTTTTCGGTCGGTCTCGGATGGCTGCCGTCCTTCGGCCGGGGAAATACCGTCGCCGTCTGGGGTTACTGGACGACCGGGCTGTTGACGAAATCCGGACTGGAATCGCTGATTCTGCCGGCCATCACCCTCGGTCTTTTCCAGATGACGCTGATCATGCGCCTCGTGCGCGGCGAGATGCTGGAGGTGCTGCGTACAGACTACATCAAGTTCGCGCGCGCTCGCGGGCTGAGCCGGCGGGCGATCAATTTCGGCCACGCGCTGAAGAACACGCTCGTTCCCGTCATCACCATCACAGGTCTGCAACTCGGCTCGATCATCGCGTTTTCGATCATCACCGAGACCGTGTTCCAATGGCCCGGCATGGGACTGCTCTTCCTGCAGGCGGTGCAACAGGTCGATATTCCGATCATGGCGGCCTATCTGCTTCTCATCGCCTTCGTCTTCACCCTGATCAATTTCATCGTCGACGTCCTTTATGTCGCGGTCGATCCGCGCATCCGCATCGGAGGCGCCAAGGCATGAGCGAGATCGCGGGGGAAGTGGGGGCAGCTTCCGGTCCGCAGCGGCAGTCGGCGGCGGCGCGGTTTTTCGGCAGCGATCTCTTCTATTCGTTCCGCCGTTCACCGATAACGGTCATCTCGGCAATCGTCACCGCGCTGCTTCTTCTTTCCGCCGCACTGGCGCCATGGATTGCACCGCACAACCCTTTCGACCCGGCGTCGATCTCGATCACCGACAGCCTGCTGCCGCCGGTGTGGAATCACGACCAGGGCAGCTGGACCTATCTTCTTGGCACCGACGATCAGGGCCGCGACGTGCTTTCCACCATCCTCTACGGCATGCGTATTTCTTTGTCGGTCGGTTTCGCCAGCGTCATCCTGGCGATGGTGATCGGCGTGACGCTGGGTCTTGTCGCCGGTTATGTCGGCGGTTTCACCGACGCGCTCATCATGCGCGTGGCCGACGTGCAACTGACCTTTCCCGCCATCCTGACCGCCCTTTTGATCGACGGCGTGGCGCGCGCCATCGCCGGCGCGCAGGCTTATGAAAACATCGTCTTCTGGGTGCTCGTTCTCTCGATCGGCTTGAGTTTCTGGGTGCAATATGCCCGTACGGTGCGCGGCTCCGTGCTCGTCGAGGCCAACAAGGAGTATGTGCTGGCGGCGCGACTGATCGGGCTCAGGCCCGGTGCGATCATGTTCCGCCATGTCCTGCCGAACGTGACGGGGCCGATTCTCGTCATCGCGACAATCAATCTCGCGCTCGCGATTATCACCGAGGCGACGCTTTCCTTCCTCGGGGTGGGTGTGCCGCCGACACAACCTTCGCTCGGTACGCTAATCCGCATCGGCAACGACTATCTGTTCTCCGGCGAATGGTGGATCACGATTTTCCCCGGCGTTACGCTCGCCATCCTCGCGCTGGCCGTCAATCTGCTCGGCGACTGGCTTCGTGACGCTCTCAATCCGAAGCTCAGATGACCGCAACCCTTTCCGTCAAGAATCTGAGGGTCGAAATCCCGACGCGGCGCGGCGTGCTGACGGCGATCGACGACCTCTCCTTCGATATCGCGGCGGGCGAGGTGCTGGGCGTGGTCGGCGAATCGGGCGCTGGAAAATCGATTACCGGCTCGGCGATCATCGGGCTCCTGG
>SCRB01000697.1 GCA_004299545.1 Rhizobiaceae bacterium | reverse complement strand
GATGAGCAGCACCAGCACAACCAAAACGCCGAGCGACAGCAGCGACCGCCGATAGTCGCCTTGCAGGTTCGACGCGCCGGCCGCTGCCGGTTCCAATATCACGGTCTCCGCCAGGAATCGGGCAGTCTGTACCTTGCTCTCACCGACGAAGTGTTTCGCCCGCTCCTCTTCGAAGGCGTGCGAGATGGCGTTGAGTTTGGCCTTAAGCGGTGCGATGGCCGTACCGGGCTTTACGCGCGCAATTGTACGCAGCCAGGTCTGGTCGTCGCGCTCCGTCTTTCCGCTCATCATGGTAGGCAGGAAGATGTCCGTCATGGTGCCCGGCGAGATGCCGGTGAACGGGGCCTGCACTACCCCGACGATCTGGCAAACGGTATCGTCCATGCGAAGCGTGCGTCCGACGACATTCGGATCTTTGCCAAAGCGGCGGGCCCAATAATCGTGCGATAGCACCGCATACGGGTGGGCGCCGGGCGTCAGGTCGTCGCTTGGGCTGAACAGCCTGCCGACAACGGGCCGAAGTCCGAACGAATCGAACATCCCGCCGGAAACGTAGTCCACGTTCGCCTTTTCGATCTCCTGATCCGACCGGTAGGTCAAGTCCACAGTCAAGATGTACGAGATCGCGATCAGGTCGGCTTGGTCCTTCACCGCGTCACGCATCCGGCGGAACGCGGGATATGCCCACTGGTCGTAGGTGGTGGGTTTGCCATCGAAGCCGATCAAGTGCCGGGTCAAGTCGTAGAGTTGCTCCGGATGTTTTACCGGCAGATGCCGCAGCAGCATAGCGTCGATCAGCCGAAATGCGGCGGTGCATGAGCCGATCGCGAGGGCGAGGGAAAGGATCGACGCGGCCGACGTGACTTTCCTCTTTACGAGTTGACGGCAGCCGAAAACGATGTCGGAGCGCAACGAATCGAGCCAGGGGATGAGACGAAGATCGCGGCTTTCCTCGCGGATTTGCAGCGACGGGCCCAAGGCTTTGCGGACTTCCGATGGATCACGGCCCTCCGTGATGCCTTCTGTAAGGTGCGTGGCGAGCTCTTCTTCGATCTCGCGGCTCACTCGCTCACCGCGAAACAGGTTGATGGCGCGCGACCAAAGTGACATGTCACACCGTCCTCAGTACTCGGTTTACCGCCGAAGTCACGGTTTGCCAGCGGGATTGCTCAGTGGAAAGCTGCTTGGCACCCTCTGGAGTCAGCCGATAGACGCGTAGCCGCTGCCTCTCGTCTTTCGTGATCCACTCAGCGCGGAGCCAGCCCGCTTCCTCCATTCGGTGCAGCGCAGGGTAAAGCGAACCCTCGTCTGCCCGCAGTACGTCGCCGGAACGCTCTTTGATCGCGGACATGATGGCGTAGCCATGGAGTGCTGGCTTCCGGGACAGGATCTTGAGAACAAGCAGATCAAGCGCGCCTTGGAGGGAGTCGGTTCTCGGCATGTTGAGACTTCTCGGTACTGAGACGTCCGAGTAGCTAAAAGGTTAGCACACTCCAGGCGAGACCCTCTCTCGCCTGTGGGCACTCTATTTGTCCTGTCTCTCGTAAGGCACGAATCATCTGGGTTGAGTTGACGGAAAACGATACTGAGAAGTCGCCCGCCCGTGTCTTTACCGGAGAGCAACCTGGTTCGAACGGCAACTGGCTACAAACAGCAGAAGCTGAAGCCGCACTATCGCGCGATCCCATCTCGGGTTCGCGGCTTGCGCTAGCCGCTTCCGGCGCTGAAGCGTAATCGGCTACCCACAGATTTCTCCGACGAGGCCTTTTTCCTACAGTCCTCCGTCCAAAATTCCGATACATTTCTCGTGACCCAGTCCACGAACCCTGACTCGGCCTGTTCCAGCCCTTTCCGGCTGACGGTGGTCGAGCAGCCGGCGCACCACCTCATCGAACTGGCGGGCATGCTCGGCCTCGAGGCCGCCGCGCCCTTGCGGGACGAAGCCCGCTGCCTGGTCCAAAGCAGGAAGAACGTTGCCATCGATTGGAGCGCTGCCGAGCATGTGGGCGCCAGCGCCCTACAGGTGCTTCTGGCGCTCCAGAAGTCGCTCGAGGCCGACGGACGGAAGCTTTCCGTGGCGGCTGACAACGCGAGCGTGCGGCGCTATCTGGAGTTGGCAGGACTCAGCGGATATTTTCGCCAGGAAGGGGGACAAGACGCCATTGTCGAAAACCGTTCTGATTGTCGATGACTCCTTGACCATCCGGCAGATGGTTGCTTTCACGCTAAAGGACGCCGGGTTCGCGGTGCTGGAGGCCAGCGACGGCCAGGACGCGATCGAGAAACTGGGGGGGCAGCGGGTCGACCTGATCATCACCGATCTAAATATGCCCAGGGTTGACGGCATCCATCTGATCCGCGCGATGCGTCAGCGGGATGTTTCCCGGCATACCCCGATCCTGATGCTGACCACCGAGTCGCAGGATGAGAAAAAGCAGGCCGGCCGCGCCGCCGGTGCTTCGG
>SCRB01000696.1 GCA_004299545.1 Rhizobiaceae bacterium | reverse complement strand
ATGCGGGAAATCTCCTTGTCAATCGGCGCGCAAAACTGACCCTCGATCGGCGTCCAATTTTGACCCCCTTGTAGCGCTCGGCGGTGAGCGCCCGACCGGGTGGAGCTGGTCGGGGTTGCGCCGCCCGGTCGGGCGCGTTGGTTAGGCTCGTCGGCTTTAGCTTTGAGAGCGGCTCTTGAAGCGCCAGGATTCGTTGCCGGTCTCGATGATCTCGCAGTGGTGGGTAAGACGGTCGAGTAACGCGGTCGTCATCTTGGCGTCGCCGAAGACGGCTGGCCATTCGCCGAAGGCGAGATTGGTGGTGACGATGATCGAGGTCCGTTCGTAGAGCCGGCTGACGAGATGGAAGAGCAGCTGTCCGCCGGCCTGCGCGAAGGGCAGATAGCCGAGTTCGTCGAGCACCACGAAGTCGAGACGGGTGAGGTAGTCGGCGATGCGTCCCTGCTTTCCATTGCGGTGCTCTGTCTCGAGCCGATTGACCAGATCGACGACGTTGAAGAAGCGCCCACGCGCTCCGTTGCGGATGAGAGCACGAGCAATGGCGATGGCCAGATGGGACTTGCCCGTGCCGGTGCCGCCGATGAGGACGGCATTGCGCTGATCGGCGATGAAGGTGCCGGTGGCGAGATCACGGACCAGGGTCTCGTTGACGGGGGTGTCGGTGAAGTCGAAGTCCTCGATGTCCTTGGCCAGCGGCAGCTTGGCAACGGTGAGTTGGTATTTGATAGAGCGGGCCTGCTTCTCGGCGATCTCGGCCGACAGCAGGTCGCCGACGATCCTGGGCGGCTCGTGCTGGCGCTTGATGGCGGTGGCCATGACCTCGTCATAGGCTCCGCGCATGCCATAGAGCTTCAGCGTGCCCATCAGATCCAGAACTTCGGTTCGTTCCATCAGCTTGCCCTCCTGAGGCTGTCATAGCGGGCGCAGTCGGCCTGCGGCTCGTGGCGCAGGCGAAGCGCATCGGGTGTGAGGATGGTAATGGCCGGTGCCGGATCGCGGCGGCGGGCCAGGATGTTGAGAACGACGGCCGATGAGCAGACGTTCTCCGCAAGAGCCTGTTCGCAGGCGGCTTCAACCGCATCGAGCCCGTCCGATAGCACCGCCGTCAGGATCAGCACCATCTGCCGGTCGCCATCGTCGGCAGCCTTCAGCCGACGCCGCACCCGCTCCATCGCCGGTGGTAGATCCCAACCCTGGAACGGCGCACCATTGCGCAGGGCTCCGGGCTTGCGGGCCAGGACCGGAACGTAGTGCCATGGATTATAGACCGTCTCGCCTCGCCCGAAGCTGCGGGCATGCTCGGCGACGATGGTGCCGTCCTGGCGGATGATGATGCGGTCGGCATAGGCCTGGATCTCGACCGGGCGACCAACTGCCGTCGAGAGCACCGAGTATTTGTTGTTGTCGAAGCGCACGGTGCAGGTCTTCGACACCGAAGCGGGAACGCAGTGGAAGCCGTCGAAGGGACCGCGATAGCCGACCAGCTTGCCGCGCTCCTCTTCCAACACTTCCCAGATCGTGCGCTCCGGCTGGTCGACATGGCGGTGTGCCTTGGCCCAGGCGATGCATCTGTCGAGCAGCCACGCGTTCATCTCCTCGTAGCTCCGGAAGCGCAGCCGCGGCGTGAAGAAGCGCTCGCGGACCAGCCCAACCTGGTTCTCAACCTGCCCCTTCTCCCAGCCCGATGCCGGGGTGCAGGCCACCGGCTGCACCAGATAGTGGCTGCACATCTGCAGGAAGCGGCGATTGTATTGCCGCTCCTTGCCGACAAAGACCGTCTCCACCGCCGTCTTCATGTTGTCGTAGATGCCGCGCGTGCAGGTGCCGCCGAAGAAGGCGAACGCCCGGTCATGGGCATCGAACACCATCTCCTGCGTCTCCCGCGGATAGGCTCTGACGAACATCATGCGGCTGTGGCAGAGCCGGACATGGGCGACCTTCACGGTCACCGTCACGCCGTTCAGGATGACGATCTCGTGGCTCCAGTCGAACTGGTAGGCGTCGCCCGGAGGATAGAACAACGGCACATAGGCCTCGGCCACCGCCGCGCCCCGCACCGTGTCCCGGCTCTTTGCATGCCGCCGGACAGCATCGTAGCTGCCCTCATAACCGAGCGCGCAAAGCTCCTCATAGATGCGCACCAGTGTCAGGCGCTCCCGCTTTGCCTTCGCGTCATTGCCGTCCAGCAGCGCATCCAACTGCACCTGCCAGGGGCCGATCTTCGGCTTCGGCTGATGCTCACGCTCATAGGAGAACGACGTCTCGTTCGACCGCAATATCCGTCGCACCGTGTTGCGCGACACATGCAGATCCCGGCTGATCCGCTTCAGCGACCAGCCCTGAACATAGAACGCGCGCCGGACCCGGGCGATCGTATCCACTGACTTCATCCCCTCTCCACCCGTTCGCAAACACAAACGGATGGGTGCTGATCCACTGAATGAGGGGGGTCAATTTTGGACGCCGATCCTCCCAGCTAAGGGGTCAATTTTGCACGCCGGATCACAGTTTGCCGGACAATCTGCCGGATTGAGGTCCCTTTCTTCGAGAGTTCCCGGATCGCCTCATTCGTCTCCTGGCGACGTAGATACCCCTCGTATTGCAGCCTTTCCGCGTAAGTCAGAAGCTTGGGATCAACGACATTGCTGCCGACCGCCTGCCTGATCTGGCGCACGGACTTGCCGACAGCATCGAGGAATGCCC
>SCRB01000695.1 GCA_004299545.1 Rhizobiaceae bacterium | reverse complement strand
CCATCGTGCAGCGCCGAGGATTTTCTCGGCTCATGGACAAACTGGAAGCCGGGGACATTCTTATTGTAACCAAGCTCGACAGGCTTGGCCGCGACGCGATCGACGTCAGCACCACGGTCAAGTCGCTGACCGAAATGGGTGTCCGCGTCTATTGCCTCGCGCTTGGTGGCGCCGATCTTACCAGTTCGGCTGGCACGATGACTATGAACGTCCTCAATGCCGTCGCCCAATTCGAGCGGGATTTGCTGATCGAAAGGACGCAGTCAGGCCTCAAGCGCGCCAAGTCGGAAGGCAAGACACTCGGCCGACCATCCATGCTCAGCAAAAAACAGAAGCAGGATGTGCGCGATCATCTCGCGACGGGTATGAGTGTTTCGGCCGCTGCAAGGAAATTCGCGACAAGCCGGCAGACCATCATGCGGATTCGCGATGAAGGTTCGCGTTCCGTTCGATCTTAGCGCAGGATTTTGAACTGCTCTTGTTCCGATCCCGGAAATAGAAGATCAGACACCGCACATCCCCTCGCATTCGTTCGCCCAGAGATCGAGCTGGCCATGATCGGCCGGTGTCGACAGGTCCGCCTCATCGAGCGGTACCGCCGAACGGTGCAGGAACACTTCGCCGCGTATCCCGCGTATTCCGGTGCGAATGGTGCGGTCGACGTCCACGGCATCAACCCAGGCGTCGCGATCGTTGTCACGCATGTGCCGCCATCGGGCATTGTCGTGGAACGGGCATCCGATACAAGCCGATTTCGGCGGCAACGGATAGTCGTGACGCTTGAGCCAGGCGAGACAATCGGCCCGGCTCATGCGCATTTCAATGAGCGGGAAGCGTTTCACCTGCCATGCTTCGAAACTGGGTTTGGCGCGGATGATCTCGTCCGTCGAAATGCCGATCCACTGCTCGACCAGGGGGTGGTCGGGTGACCGTTTGCGGGTGAGGCCGACCAGTTCACGGACCTTGCGGCGGATGGGAACGATCTTGAACTCCGTCGTGCATTGCCGCCGGATCATGCCCACAGACACGGTTTCCTTCGCAGTACGGCGTGTGCCGATGGCGACAATCTCGCCGTCGTCTTCGTCGAGGATCGGCATCTCCGCGCCGGCCGGCGTCACCGTTCTGGTGAAAGCGGGGATGGAGGCCCAGCGCTGACCGTCGCCGGCTGCGATGAGCTGGTCGCGGATATTGCCGGCTGAGACGATGTGGACGGGGAAGGGCAGGACGTTCGCCGACATCAGCCAGGCCAGGTGGTCGTAGACGGCCTTGGGTTCCCAGCCGGTGTCGGCGAAGACGGCGCAGTCGGGCATCGGGCCGATTTCGCCATGCGCGGCCATCAAAGCCATCGTGGTGGACTGCACGCCCGCTCCGAGCGAGAGGGCGCGCAGACGGATCGGGGAAGGTCCGTGACCCTCCCCGCCGACAATCGGAGCATGAAACATCAGGCGGCCTCGCGTTCTTCCGAAGCCGCAGTCAGCCAACGTATCCGCAAGCGTATCGAGGAGGCGTTCGGCTGGATCAAGACGGTCGCCGGGCAGGACAAGACAAGGTTCCGAGGTCGCGAGCGCGTCGGATGGGCCTTCACTTTCTCGGCCGTCGCCTACAATCTGGTGCGGCTTCCGAAACTGCTGGCAGGCGTGACATGAATGCCTTGGCGAATTGCCGACTGATCGGCCGATGGCGCATCGTCGAGGCTGATCTGTGGGATCAGTCGAGGCTATCGGCTCGGCGATCCCGCCCCGCCGCCTTCGCCGGTCGATCTTGCTGCGCTGGAGGCTCGCTCCTGTCCGGCGAGACGGAACAAGCGGACTCCCGTTTCAACATCATCACTTTGAAGGACAGCCACCTTCATGGCTGCCGGCAGAGCGCCGGCCCATTACAGGATATAGATGCCGTTATGGATAGATAGACGCTAAGTGGGGCTCAGGTGGCGACGAGCGCCCAAAAGAATACGCAAGCGCCGATGACACCAAGGGCCGACGACCCAATCCAGGCGAGGCGCTTTCGCGTCAATGCCGCGACAGCGCCAAGAGCAATCGCTACCTGCAGCAGCGCTACCGCATAAGCAAAGAAATGGTGGCGATGGATCAGGTGACCGGCCTCAGCGTTCTTCCCGTCGCGTTGTCGCTCAAATTCCTGGGCCTTTTCCTGCGATATACGCTCTTCGTCCTTATAGCGAGCGAGGTTCTTTTCGATACCCGTGGAAGCCGGCTTGTCAACGCTGGCAAGAAGTCCTTTCTGAGATTCAAGAACGACAGCCTTAATGCCCTTGGCCTGATAATAGGCCCATTGGTCGGATGCCTGTGACTGTAGCTGCGCGGCTTCGGTCTTGAGTGCAAGCGCCTCATTGACCGTACTACCGGCCAACAGCGCCGCCACTGCCGCCAGCGCTGCAAATAGCGCCGTCGTCAATGCGATCATGCGGAGAAGCGCGCTGCGCTCTTTCTCCACTTCTTCATGGATCGCCTCGTGGAGTTTGTCCGTATCGATTTCGATCTCTTCCGGCATGGCGCGCTCGTAAATCACGCCGTAGCGTATCCCAGTTGCCCGTATTGCGCCAATCCCGTTGCTTCAGACTGCTGGCGAAGATGGCGTGGGCGGCTTTCTCGATCTCTTCGCGCAGCGTGGTCTCCGCGGCCTCCTTGACGCCAGATGTTCCATCGGCATTCCCTGAGCTCGACTTTGCCCATTACGCTGCGTAGCAAAGTGCTTGGGCCATACGGATGATGCGGTCGGGTGGGATTTTGTACC
>SCRB01000694.1 GCA_004299545.1 Rhizobiaceae bacterium | reverse complement strand
GACCATCGAACACCGGCGCTTGCACCACCGCAAGCTCGCCGCCTAACATCAACCCCAGACGAGGCCGACACTCCGCTAATTTACGCCGCGACTTGCGCCAAATGTTCTGACGACGGACATTTCCTTTATGCAACCGGTTACATGAAACCGGTTGCATAGAAGAGGTCGGATGGAAGAAAAGATCGTCAAATCCGTGGACCGCGCACCGACGATCAGCGACGTCGCGCGCCAGGCGAAGGTATCGCGCGCGACTGTTTCCCGAGCGTTCGGCCAGCCGCATCTGCTAAGCCGGGAGATGGTTGCCCATGTCCGCGCGATAGCCGAGCGTCTTGGGTACGTCCCCAATCATACGGCGCGGGCGCTCAGCACCGGCAAGGCGGGCAATCTCGCGCTCCTGGTGCCTGATATAACCAACCCGTTCTTCGCGTCGCTGATGCGTGGCGTGCAGAGCAAGGCGCTGAGTACCCAGTACGCCACTTTCCTCGCGGATTCGGACGAGAATCCGGATCTGGAGGATGTCCTGATTGCGAAGCTTGCCGCTCAGGTTGACGGATTCATCCTGGCTTCCCCGCGGCTTCCCAAGAAGACCCTTCTCCAGCATGCCGGGCGGCGCGTGTGCGTCCTTATCAACCGCGATATACCGAACTTTGCCCGGATCCTGGTGGACGGCGCGAAAAGCTACGAACAGGCTGTCGAACACCTCGCCCGTCTCGGTCACCGAGCGGCTGCTTACGTTTCAGGTCCGCGACTGTCCTGGTCCAACGGCCAGCGGCTCCGGGCGGTTCTTGCGGCTGGAATGCGTTACGGGGTGAAAATTATCCAGTTCGCCACCGATCGCCCGACATTCGAAGCCGGCGAGGCTTGCGCTGCCGGCCTGATCGAATCGGGTACAACCGCAGTGCTCGCCTATGACGACCTGCTGGCGCAGGGGGTCATGGCCGGGTTGGCGCGGCACGGTCTGTCCGTACCCGAGGATTTCAGTGTCGTCGGATGCGATGGCGTGCTGGCGACACGGACCTATCCACCCCTTACGTCCATCGCGATTGACTGCCACAGCGCCGGCGAAAAGGCCGTCGAGCTGCTTGTCGATGTCATGCACGACAAATCGTCGTCAGGCAAGCGGATCGTGCTTCCGACCGACCTTGTCATCCGCGCGACGACAGCCAAACCACGCCCTGTCGGGCGAGCATACCACCCGCTTATGCCAGGTTCTCCCAAACAGACGAAATCGGAGTGATGATGGTCCAGCTTCATCTCGAAAAGACCAAGACAGACGTTGGACGAGCGGCGGCGCAACGCGGAGCAGAGGCGATTTTGCTGGCCATCGCCGCACGTGGAGAGGCGAACATCGTGGTCGCCACCGGCGCGAGCCAGTTCGAGATGCTGGCGGAACTGACGGCCATAGAGATCGACTGGTCTAAGGTCACGGCATTTCATCTCGACGAATATATCGGCATGCGGGCCGACCACCCCGCGAGCTTTCGACGCTATTTGCGCGAGCGGTTCGACTCGCGCCTGCCGCAGCTGCACGCCATGCATTACATCGACGGCGACGCGCCCGACCTCAAAGGCGAGATTTTCCGCCTCAACCGGCTGATCTCGGCAGCGCCTCTCGACGTGGTGTTTGCCGGGATCGGCGAGAATGCGCATCTGGCATTCAATGATCCGCCTGCGGATTTTGATACGACCGACCCGTATATCGTCGTGAAGCTCGACGCACGCTGCCGGGCGCAGCAGTTCGGCGAAGGCTGGTTCGCGAGCCTGGACGAAGTGCCGGAGCGCGCGATCTCCATGAGCGTGCACCAGATTCTTTCCGCAGGCTCCATCATCCTCTCCGTACCCGACAGCCGCAAGGCGGCAGCCGTCCGCGATACGCTGGAGAACGGGATATCACCCGCCGTTCCGGCGAGTATCCTGCGCCGCCACAAGGACTGCCATTTGTTTCTCGACCCGGCTTCGGCGGCGCTCCTGCAGGACACGCCCCGTCGCGGGAGCGAATAGCATCGGAGAAAGTGCATCACTTCAACTGGGAGGTAAGACAATGACGACAAGACGCACGGTATTGAAAGGCGCATTGGCTGCTGCGGCGACGCTCGGTGTGACGGGGCAGCTCAGGGCCGCCGCGAAGGCGTTTCCGAAGCCGAAAGAGCCGGTGACAATCAATGTCATCGACGTGGCTGGAGACCTGCAGATCAGCCAGCCGGCGCTGGACAAGTTCGCCCAGACCCATCCGGAGCTGGTTTCCCGTTTCGTCTATACGCAGGCTACAGCCCCGGAACTCGCCGGCAAGCTACAGGCCGAACAGGCGGCGGGCCGTCTCGACATCGATTTCGTGCTGACGGGGAACGATGCGCTTGCCGCTGGCATCGAACAGGGGTTGTGGACGGAGATACTGCCCAAATATGCCTCGTCTTTTCCGGATTTGGAAAAGCTCTACGAGCCCGGGGCTTACGAGATGCAGCAGATGACCAAGGGGCAGGGCTTCGTCGACGATTGGACACCCTCGGGGCCGCTGCTCGAATATGCCCCGGATCGCGTCAAGGATGTACCAGATTCTGCCGAGACGCTGCTTGCCTGGGCAAAGGCGCACAAGAACAAATTCATGTATGCAAGGCCAGCCAATTCCGGGCCGGGCCGTACCTTCGTCATGGGGCTCCCCTATCTGCTCGGTGACAAGGACCCGAAGGAGCCGGTCCACGGTTGGGACAAGACTTGGGCTTACCTGAAGGAGCTCGGCCAATATATCGAATACTATCCCGCTGGCACCACCACGACGATGAAGGAACTCGGCGAGGGAACGCGCGACATCATCGCGACGACCTGCGGCTGGGACATCAATCCCCGCTTCCTCGGCATCGTGCCGAAGGAATACAAGATCGCTACATTGAAAGGCTTCCATTGGGTCGGGGATGCCAACTTCTTCGCCGTGCCCAAGGGCGTAACGGACGAGAAGCTCGGCGTTCTCCTGCAACTGATCGCCTTTGTCCTGGAGCCGCAACAGCAGGCGATGATGTACGATCACGGATACATGTATCCGGGGCCGGCCATCAAGAATGTGCCGCTCGATATGGCGCCGGCGGAAGATCAGGACTGCATCAAGCAGTTCGGACGGCCTGAATATGCCGATCTCATCGCCAACAATCCGATCGAACCGCCTCTCGACGCCAAGCCCCTCGTTGCGATGTTCGAGAAGTGGGATCGCGAGATCGGTGCCGCTCACCATTAATCGGATTCTTCGGGTGGCACAGATACCACCACCGGAGGAAAGGGTCTCTCGTCGTTAGAGCCTTTCATGGTGAGATGGAATCGCTCCGCTGGAGGCAATTCGACCCGATTCCTGCGGCGATCGCCTTGGCCGCACCACCGGTACGACCGGTGGTGCTAACCATGACCAAAACGATTCAAACCATCCCGCTTTAAGACGAGCGGCCGATCAGTTTACCGAATGCGCTTGCCGCGAGGATATCGGCCAGTTGTGAGCGCTGCTTTGGCGTGAGCGCGGTCAGCGGCGGCATGACCCGTGCCCAGTCGTCGCGCCCGGTCAGAAGAGCGAGCGCAGCCTTCACGGACGCCACCAGCGGAAAGCGCGCGATGAGGGCGCGGATCTCGACGGCCTTGTCGAGCGCATCTTTCTTCGCGGCCTTGTCCGGTCCGCTCCAGGCGATCTGCGCGAACGGACCCGTGACATTGGCGGTGGCGGAGATGCAGCCGGCGAAGCCGAGTTCGGCGGCACGGCCGAGCAATGCCTCCGCGCTGGGGAAGACGGCGAAGCCGGGCAGGTCGCGCGCGAGGGCGGCGGAATAGTCGAGGTCGCCGGAACTGTCCTTCAGGCCCAGCACCTGTTGCGGATGGCGTTCGCGCAACCGGGCAACGATTTCCGGCGTATAGGGAACGCCGGAATTGGCCGGGAAATGATAAAGGTAGAGTTTCAGGCCCTCTGCCCCCACCCTGCCGATCAGCGTCTCGACATAGGACACCACGCCGTCGGCGTCGATGCCCTTGTAGTAGAAGGGCGGCAGAAGCAGCGCACCGGCAAAGCCGAGTTCCCTGGCTTCGGCGGTGAGCCGGCATGCGTCGTCGAGAGCCGCTGCGCCTGTACCGACCATGAAGCGGTCGAGCGGCAGGCCGGCCTTGGCGACAGCCCGCATGGCTGCGATGCGCTGTTCCGTGGAGAAGGACGTCGCTTCGCCGGTCGTGCCGAGCAGATTGATGCCGTTCAGGCCGCCGTCGGCAAGCAGCCAGCGGCAATGCTCGACCAGATGATCGAGATCAATCGAGCGATCCTCGCGGACGGGCGTGGCAGCGGCGGCGATCACGCCGGTGAGAGTGGGCATTTCAGAAACTCCGGTGATTTCATCCGTCAAGGCAGGCACTCCGACTGTTCCATCAGGCAAGGAGTATAGCGAGCCTTCGGCCTGACAGCGCCGACAGCCGGCGGTCCCATCACAGCGTGATAGGCGCGGAAAATAATTTCCTCAAGAATCGTCGTGGCCTGCCAGTACCTTTTTCCGGCATGCGACTTCAGGATGGTCTTTTTCCGAACGGTAGGGAGCCGAAGCGCCGCCCGGCGCACCCCACGCGGTAACGTCCGGGCCGAAAAACTCCGCGTTGATGGCTTGGAACCGCCGTTCGTGCGGAGGCAGATCGTCCTCGGAGAAGATCGCATCGACGGGGCACACCGAAAGGCAGAGCCCGCAGGAAATACATTCCTCCGGCTGGATGTACATCATCCGACCGCCTTCGTAGATACATTCGACGGGGCAGACTTCCTGGCAAGCACCGTCCTTGACGTCGATGCAGGCCGAGGCGATCACGTAAACCATTGCCCTGTCCTCAGCGTCCCGTCCATTTCGGGGCACGTTTCTCGCGGAAGGCGGCGACGCCTTCATTCTGGTCTTCCGACTGCAGCGCCTCGACCAATGCAGGCAGCCTGAGCATCTGTGCTTCCTTGGCTGATAGGCCCTCGCCAGCCCGTACCATTGCCTTGACGGCGCGGACCGAAAGAGGCGCGCAGGCGAGAATGTCGCCCACCCAGCGATTGACCGTCTCGTCAAGC
Organism: Rhizobiaceae bacterium; assembly: GCA_004299545.1. Taxonomy (GTDB): domain Bacteria; phylum Pseudomonadota; class Alphaproteobacteria; order Rhizobiales; family Rhizobiaceae; genus Mesorhizobium_L. The sequence continues at coordinate 3,425 of SCRB01000694.1, read as the reverse complement.
GCGTCGGGCGCGGCAATTTCGTTGACCAGCCCGAGGCGGAAGGCCTCCGCGGCCCCGATACGCCGGCCCGTCAGAAGCATGCCCATCGCCTGGACATGGGGGATGCGGCGGGCGAGCAGCGCGATGCCGCCGTCGAGCGCCAGACGGCCGACGCGCGGCTCCGGCAGGCCGAAGGTTGCCTTCTCGGATGCGATGACGATGTCGCAGCCGAGCACCATCTCCATGCCGCCGCCAAGCGCATGGCCGTTGACCCGGGCGATGACCGGCACATTGAGCGTATCGCGCAGTGCGATGCCGCCAAAGCCACCGGGGCGGGGGGCTGCCCAATATTCAAGGCCGCTCATGCCCGAGCTTCCCTTCATGTCGGCCCCGGTGCAGAAGGCCCTGTCTCCCGCGCCGGTGAGCACCACGACGCGCACGTCGCGGTCCTTTTCGATCGCCTCCCAAATGCGGACGAGCTCCGCCTGGGTCGCAAGGTCGACGGCGTTAAGCACATCGGGGCGGTCGATGGTGACGCGCGCGACATGGTCCTCGACGGAAAAAAGGACGCTCATGCCGCTTCTCCCTGCCTCTCGCCGGAGAGCGCACCGTTCTCGACCAGGCGGTCGATCTCACCGGTCGAATAGCCTGCTTCTTCCAGGATCGCCCGGCCGTCGCCGCCAAGTTCGGGCGGAGCATGCCGCACCTGGAAGGCGGTCGGGTCCATCGTCAGCGGCGAGCCGAGGATCGGGATGCCGCCATCGAGTTCGATGATCGAGCCGTTGACCTTGGTTTGGCCGTGGTCTAGCGCCTGCGGCAGGGTCAGGACGGGGGCGCACAGCAGATCCTGCTCCTCCAGCCGGCCCAGCCAGTATTCGGTCGTGTTGGTCGCGAAGCGCTCGCTGAAAAGCCGTTGCAGCTCCGGCTTGTGCGCGACTTTGTCGGCGAAGCTTGCGAAGCGCGGCTCCTGCGACAGGTCCGGCAGGTCGAGCGCCTTGCAGATGTCCTGCAACGGGTTCGCCTTGAAAGCACCGACCATTACAACCCAACCGTCCGTCGTTTCGAAGACGCCGGTCAGCGGAAAGGCGCCCCAGTTCAAATCCTTCCGGCGCTGGAGCCACATCGCTGCTTCCTGGATTTGCATGGCGAGCATGCTCTCGAAAAGCGAAACGGAAACCGACTGGCCGCGGCCGGTCTTTTCCCTTTGCATCAGCGCCAGCAAGATCGCCTGCACCAGATGCATGCCGGCGGTGTAGTCGCAAAGCGCGGTTGGATAGAGCGAGGTCGGCAGGCTGGGATCGGCCTTGCGCAGCATCACGCCGGAAAGAGCTTGGGCGAGCAGGTCCTGTCCGCCCTTGTGCGACAGCGGTCCCTTGGGGCCGAAGCCCGAACCGAAGGCGGAGATGATGCGCGGATTGATCTCTGACAGCTTCTCGTGGCCGAAGCCCATGCGTTCCATGACGCCGGCGCGGAAATTGTTGACCACGACATCGGCGGTCTTCACCAGTTCGTAAATCACCGCCTTGGCGTCGTCCTTGCGCATGTCGAGCGCTATCGAGCGCTTGTTGCGGTTCAGGCTGCGGAAGACGGGGTTGTTCTGGCCGTCCGGATCGTCGGCGATGGAGCCGCGGGAAAGGTCGCCCGCACCCGGCCGCTCGATCTTGATGACGTCGGCGCCATAATCCGCAAGGACCTGCGTGCAGCAGGGGCCGAGCATCACCTGCGTGAAGTCGATGACCTTGATGCCCGAAAGCGGCTGGGTGTCTGGAGATGTCATTTTTGATTCCTATCTGGTCGATTTCAGATGCCATTCGCCCGCTGACGAATGTCCAGCCCCCTCATCCGTCTCGCTTCGCTCACCACCCTCTCCCCGTCGGGGAGAGGAGAGAGCCGGCGCGGCCGCTTCGCTCTTCTCCCCACCGGGGAGAAGGTGGCCCGAAGGGCCGGATGAGGGGGGCTATCCTACTCCGCCGCGGCCATCTGCAACGTTGCGTTGGCAGCCGGCCGGTCGCCCGGATCGGCGCCCTGCGCCCTGAGTGTATCCTGCACCTTGCGCACGTCGACCTTGTCGACGGTGACGCCGGCCTGCAACGAAAGCGCGGCCGCGACACCCGTCGCCTCACCCATTGCCATGCAGGGCGGAATCTCGCGAGAGATGCGCTGTGCGGCGGCGGTCGAGGAATAATGCCGGCCGGCGACAAGGAGTTGCGAGACACCCTTGGGCAGGAGCGTGCGGTAGGGATAATAATAGTCGCGGCCGCGCGCCACGCTGTCGGCGAAGTGCCGCCGCGCCGTCACGTCTTCCTTGGTCAGCACATACTCGCCCTCGAGCAGGCGCGACTGGCGCACCCCGATCTGCGGCGCCACGTCGACGACGAAGGCGTTCTTGAAGCCCGGCATCTTGGCGCGGATGAAAGAGACCAGTTCGGCGATGCGTTCGCGGCCCTTGAAGTCGGCATTGGTCAGGTGCTCGACCGAGAGCCCGTCGAAGCCGGCCATATGCGGGCAGTTGCACCAGGCGATGCCGGGCAGCGGCGTCTTCAGCCACCAGCGTTCCCACGAACCGCCCATGATGCGCTTCGCCTCGCGGTCGAGCACGGCGAAGGCCTCCGGCTCCTCATATTCGAAACGCTCCGCTTCGTGGGTGTCGATACCGCCGAGGCGGAAGACGGTGGTGACGATGAAGGAGCCCAGAGAATGCGGCGAGCCGGCGGCGGCGGCCACGTCGAGATCGCCGGTGGCGTCGACGACGACCTTGCCGAGCACGGCCTGACGGCCGCTCTTGGTTTCGCAGACGACGCCCTTGATCGTGCCGTCCTCGACGATCGGCTTCGAGAACCAGGAATGCGCTCTCAGCGTCACTCCGGCTTCGGCCACCATTTCGTTGGCCGCGCGCTTGAAGCCGTCCGGATCGAAGGCCGAGGCGTAGCAGATCGGCTGCGGCTTCTGGTGCGAATGGAAATTATACACGCCCCAGCGCGCCCATTGGCGGAATTTGGCGTTGTCGGAAATCCAGTCCTCTTCCGGCGGGGTGACGCACAGGCCCATGCGAGTCATGCGATCGATGATCTCGCTGCACAGGCCACGCACGGTCACGGCGGGGCCGTCGCACATGTCGTCGAGCACAAGCACCATACCACCGGAGGCAAGGCCGCCGAGATAGGGGTAGCGTTCGAGCAGCGTCACCGAAAGCCCGTTGCGGGCACCCGCGACCGCCGCCGAGATACCGGCCGGTCCGCCGCCAACGACGACGAGGTCGGAACTGGCGACGACAGGGACCTGCCCCGCAGGCTCGGTGACGTAGTTGGGGGTTGTCATGTCATGACCTCCGTCAGGGACTGGTTTAATAGGGTTCAGGCCGTCTCGGCGACGTTCCATTTCAGGCTCATGCTTTCAGCCCAGGTGATGATGCCGAAGAAGAGGGCAGAGAAGCAGGAACCGACGAC
>SCRB01000693.1 GCA_004299545.1 Rhizobiaceae bacterium | reverse complement strand
AACGGACTTGGTCGATCGCCGCGCCATGCGGTTCCTGTCGCAGGGAGGCGCCTGGAACCACGTCGCCATGCTGCAGGCGATCAGCGATGCCGGCCTTTCGGAGGCTGAAATCTCCAATGAACGCACGGGCATCGTCATGGGGTCGGGCGGACCCTCGACCAGCACGATCGTGGCGGCCGCCGACATCACGCGGCAAAACAACAGCCCCAAGCGGATCGGGCCGTTCGCCGTGCCGAAATCGATGTCGTCAACGGCATCGGCAACGCTGGCGACCTGGTTCAAGATCCATGGCGTGAACTATTCCATCACCTCCGCCTGTTCGACCTCGGCACACTGCATCGGCAATGCCTATGAACTGATCCAGTTCGGCAAGCAGGACAGGGTGTTCGCCGGTGGCCATGAGGAACTGGACTGGACCATGTCCAATCTCTTCGACGCGATAGGCGCGATGTCGAGCAAGTTCAACGATCGGCCGTCCGAGGCCTCGCGAGCTTACGATGTCGACCGCGACGGCTTCGTCATCGCCGGCGGCGCCGGCGTGCTGGTGCTGGAAGAACTGGAGGCGGCGAAGGCACGTGGGGCGAAAATCTATGGAGAGGTCGTCGGTTACGGCGCGACTTCGGACGGATACGACATGGTGCAGCCTTCCGGCGAAGGCGCCGCGCGCTGCATGCGGCAGGCGCTGGCGACCGTCGGGCAACCCGTCGACTACATCAATACCCATGGGACCGCGACACAGGTCGGCGATTCACGCGAAATGAGCGCGATCCGCGAGGTGTTCGGGGAGCAGATGCCGCATATCACTTCGACGAAGTCCCTGACGGGCCATTCGCTCGGCGCCGCGGGCGTGCACGAATCGATCTATTCCATTCTGATGATGCAGGGCGGGTTCATCGGCAAAAGCGCTCATATCACCAAGCTCGATCCCGAATTCGAGGGGATGCCGGTGGTTCTCGAACGGATCGACAACGCAAAGATCGATACGGTCTTGTCCAATTCGTTCGGCTTCGGAGGGACAAACGCCACTCTCGTTTTCCAGCGCTACCGGGCCTAGCCGCGTGATTTATCAATTTCCGCGCCGAAGGCGCTTCCGCACGATTCCCGCATGGAGGGAAGGCGGAGATCATGCTTGAGAGGGCCCTTCGCGCCTCAGGGGACATTTGTATGAGCGAACTTATGAAGGGAAAGCGCGGCCTCGTCATGGGGGTTGCCAACGATCACTCGATCGCCTGGGGCATTGCCCAGCGACTGGCGGCGAATGGCGCGGAACTCGCCCTCACCTATCAGGGGGAGGCCTTCGGTCGACGCGTCAAGCCGCTGGCGGAAAAACTCGGCTCCAAGCTCATTCTGCCCTGCGACGTGGAGGACCGCGCTTCGGTCGCTGCCGTCTTCGACGAACTGAAAGCAGCATGGAACGGGCTCGATTTCCTCGTCCACGCCATCGGTTTTTCCGACAAGAACGAGTTGAAGGGGCTTTATGCCGATACGACGCGGGAAAACTTCATCCGCACGATGGTCATCTCCTGCTACTCCTTCACCGAGGTCGCACGCCATGCCGCGGCCCTGATGGACGGGGCCGGCACCATGGTCACGCTCACCTATGCGGGGTCGGTGCGCGTCATGCCGAACTACAATGTCATGGGCGTCGCCAAGGCGGCCCTGGAAGCCAGCGTCCGCTATCTCGCCAACGATTACGGACCACGCGGCATCCGGATCAACGGCATTTCCGCAGGGCCTGTGCGCACTCTCGCCGGTGCAGGGATTGCCGATGCGCGCCACATGTTTTCCTACCAGCAGCGCAACTCGCCGCTGAGAAGGACCGTCACGATCGACGAAGTCGGCGGCTCGGCGCTTTATCTGCTGTCCGATCTCTCTTCGGGCGTGACGGGCGAAATCCACTATGTGGATTCGGGCTATCACATCGTTTCGATGCCGACGCTGGAAGAGTTGAAAAGCTTCGACGAAGGGAAATAGGGCACTTCCCGATCAGCGACGGCCCCACAGCACCTTGAAACGGTCGTCGCGGGCAAATTCGCCATGCGTCGAAAAGGCTTCGGCCAGAACCGCTTCATATGGCAGCGGTCGGTTGGCGACGAGAATCAGTCTTCCTCCCGGTTTCAGCGCCTGGGCAGCCATGCGGATCATCTGCTGGCCGAGGTGGGGCTCGGCTGCCCGACCGGCATGGAAAGGCGGGTTCATGACAACGGTGTCGTAGCGGCGGACGACAGTTTCGCCGATGAGATCGTGCCAGAAGAAATCCCGGGACGGCGTTTCGCCAGCCGGGAGGTTGCGGCGGGCGGCCTCAAGTGCCTCATAATCCGCC
>SCRB01000071.1 GCA_004299545.1 Rhizobiaceae bacterium | reverse complement strand
CTGGCCGGAAACATAGAGCAGTTCCGGCACGGCGATGGCATAGGCGAGCGTCGTGGTCTTGATCAGGTTGACGAGATTGTTGGTCAGCGCAGGCAGGCAGATGCGCACCGCCAGAGGCAGGATGATATGCTGATAGGCCTTGATCCTCGTAAAGCCGAGCGACTCCGCCGCTTCCGACGTCGCATTCGGGATCGCCTCTATCCCTGAGCGGAAGATCTCGACGTTGAACGAGCCGGCATAGAGAGAAAGCGAGAGCGAGGCCCAGGCGAACCCGCCGAGCAACGGCAGGTGCTGCCCATAGGCGTTCTGGATTGTCGGCAACAGCGTCGACAAGCCGAAATAGAAGAAATAGAGCTGCACCAGGGGCGGCGTGTTGCGGAACAGTTCGACATAGATGTTGGCGATTGCGCGCGCGCCACCCATCCGGCTCGCCTGCATCCAGGCGCCGATGATGCCGATCAGCGTGCTCGCCGCGATGGTCACGACGGACAATTCGATCGTTACGAGAAGCCCGTGCCAGAATCGCGCGGCATCGAAGGGATCGTAGAAATAAGGGAGATCGATTCCTGACGCCGCGAGATGCTGGAAAAAGGAGGCGAAGCCGCTCATGCCCGCCTCCCCTCACCTGCCAGACCCACGCATTATCCCTTTGTGGCGGCGTCGTGCGCTTTGACTACGAACGCGGAGGGGTGCTTGATCCCGTATTTCTTCTCCAGTTCCAGGATCGTGCCGTCCTTGTTCCATGCCTCGATGGCGTCATGGACCTTTGCCCCGAGGGCGTCAGCGCCGTTCTTGACGGCGATGCCCCATGGCTCTGCATCCTGGCTCTCCAGAGGCATGTCGTAGGACGACCATTGCGACTTCAGCAACTGGCCCTCGATCGCCGTATCGTCGTAGAGGAAGCCGACGCAGCGGCCCTGCTGCAGCGCGGCAAGCGCTTCGGCGACGCCGGCGAAAGCGCTCAACTGCAGGCCGAACTTCTCCGACGCTCCGCGATTGTAGAACGATCCCTGAATGGCGCAGACGGTCTTGCCCTTCAGTGCGTCCCAGGAGGTCGCCTTCAACGCCTTGGGCACCATGACGTTGTAGCCGGAGGCGTAATAGTTCGGGCTGACGAACTGGACCTGCTTGGCGCGTTCCTTCGTATTGGTCGTCGTGGCGATCAGGACGTCGATCCGCCCTTGCTGCAGGAATTGGATGCGGTTGGAGGCGACGACGGGAACGAATGAAACCTTGACCCCGAGGCGCTTGGCGAGGTCGCGTGCCAGATCCGGCTCGATGCCGACGATATTCCCGCTTGTTTCACGGAAACCAAAGGGCGGATAGTCGGCCTTTACGCCAACCGTCAGGACGCCCTTCTGCGTGATCTGCTGCAATTCATCGGCTGCCTGCGAGTGCCCCGCTCCCAAGCCGATCAGGGCCAAGGTGGCCACACCGGCCAGAATGACACGACGGTTCATGGATTGTTTCTCCCTTTTCATTTTGTCCCTCTTATCGGGCGATGACGTCTGATGCCCATCGCCATCCGTTTCTACAACAAGAAACGCCGCGCAAAAAGCCTATGTGTTACGCGGGGCGCTATTTCGACGCTTCGTGCTTCTCCCCATCCACAAATCAGTTTTAGTGACCGTAGATCCATGAAGGTGCTGGAATCTCCCGCCCGCAAGCGCCCGGCGATCAGTCGTGGATCGTGAGCATCTGGTGGTTGAAATAAAGCGCCAGCAGCGTCACGACCGCGCCGGACAGCAGATAGGCGCCGACGGCGACAAGGCCAGCGAACATGCTGTCGAACAAATTGGTGAACGTGTTGCAGAGTGCTAGCGCCACCAGCGGGGCGAAACCAGCTCCGATCAGCCACGCCAGGTCCGACGTTATCGCGGAGGCCGAATAACGATAGGCCTTCTGGAAATTAGAGGCGACGGCACCGGACGCCTGGCCAAAGGACAGGCCGAGCAGCGCGAAGCCGAGGACGACGATCAGGTCTTCGCCGAAGACGCCGCCGGCATAGAGGAAGGGCGTCAGGAAGCCTCCGACGCCGATGAGGACGGCAGACCAGCCGAGCAGGCGGCGGCGGCCGATCCTGTCGGCGAGGATGCCCGACAGGACGATGGTGCCTGCGCCGACAAGGCCGCCAATGATCTGGACCACCAGGAAATGGCTGATGGAATCTTTCGTGTAGAGCACGACCCAACTCAGGGGGAACACGGTGACGAGATGGAACAGCGCATAGCTCGCCAGCGGCACGAAGGCGCCGATGAGGATCGATTTGCCGTTGGCGCGGAAGGTTGAGCGCACGCGCTCGGCCTGAAGCTCGTTGCGGTCGAGCAGCGTGGCGAATTCCGGCGTCATCACCAGCCTGAGGCGGGCGAAAAGCGCCACCACGTTGATGGCGAAGGCGACGAAGAAGGGGAAGCGCCAGCCCCAATCGACGAAATCGGTGTGGGACAGGCTGGCGACGAAATACGCGAAGAGTGCGGAGGCCAGCATGAAGCCGAGCGGCGCGCCCAACTGCGGCATCATGGCATACCAGCCGCGCTTGTTGTCGGGGGCATTCAGGGCCAGCAGCGACGCGAGCCCGTCCCAGGCGCCGCCGAGCGCGATACCCTGTGCGAATCGGAGGGCGACGAGGAACCAGACGGCATAATAGCCGATGTCCGTGTAACCCGGGAGGAACGCGATCGCCGCCGTCGCGAAGCCGAGCAGCAGCATGGCAGCGGTCAGTTTGACGCCACGGCCGTGCTTGCGATCGATACGCATGAAGAAGAGAGAGCCGATCGGCCGCGCGATGAAGGCGAGCGAGAAGATGGCGAAGGACGCGAGCATGCCGCTCATGGGGTCGAGGCTGGGAAACAGGAATTGCGGGAAGACCAGCACCGAGGCGATGCAGTAGACGAAGAAATCGAAGAATTCCGAAGTCCGGCCGATGACGACGCCGATGGCGATCTTGCCTGGATCGACCCGCCGGGGAACCATGCCTTGACGCACGTCGCGTTCGAGCCGAGATGACGGCAGATCGGCGTAATTCGACTGGGTAACAGCGCTCATTCCATTCCTCGTTGCCATTTGCCGAACCAGCCGGCAGACCAGACTCCTCCAGGTCGCCGGCAACTATGCGCTGCCCTTCGATATGCGTCAAATGGTTGCAGTGCCGCGACCGTTCCCGTACTCTTTCCCCAACGTCAGCTGCGACATCTCTTCACCTGCGACAAACGAACCGGGCGAAAGGGGGTGACAGGCACGGTGAAAGCCGTTAGCAGGTGCAGCAATTTCGATGGCCCCGGCTTGATCCGCGGCCACGCGGAAAGCGGATTGTCCATGCTGGGAGGCGCGTTTGGGGCAATCGGCCGTCTGGCCGATGGCGACCCTCATGCACGTGCCATTACCGGCAGGTTTTCCGCCTCGGTCAACACAAGTTGTGCCCGGCATGCCATGCCGGCGGGATTGGGTTCATGCTGAGAAAGTTACTGTTGGGATCGCTCGTCGCGCCGGCAATGCTTGCCCTTAGCGGGTGCAACATGGTGGTGCTCGATCCGTCCGGATATATTGCAGCGCAGCAACGCGACATCATCGTCATTTCGACGATCCTGATGCTGCTGATCATCGTTCCGGTGATACTCCTGACGATCTTTTTCGCCTGGAAGTACCGGCAATCCCGGAATGCCGAATACCGCCCGGAATGGAGCCACTCCACCCGGCTGGAAGTCGTCATCTGGTCGGCTCCGCTCGCCATCATCATCGCGCTCGGCTCCATCACCTGGGTCAGCACCCATACGCTCGACCCTTACCGTCCGCTCGAGCGCATCAGCGCCGGCCAGGCGGTGACGCCGCAGAACAAGCCGCTGACGGTGGAAGTCGTCTCGATGAACTGGAAATGGCTGTTCTTCTACCCGGAAGAAGGGATCGCCACCGTCAACGAACTCGCTGCCCCGGTGGACAGGCCGATCTATTTCAAGATCACTTCGTCGGACCTGATGAACTCCTTCTACATTCCGGCGCTGGCGGGCCAGATCTACTCCATGGCGGGCATGGAGACGAAGCTTCACGCCGTCATCAACAAGCCCGGCGTCTATGACGGCTTTTCCGCCAATTACAGCGGCGCCGGCTTTTCCGGCATGAACTTCAAGTTCCATGGCTTGAGCGAGGCCGACTTCAAGGCCTGGGTCGACAAGGTGAAGGCGGGCGGCGACGAGCTGAGCGTGTCGACATACGAGACGCTGGCGAAGCCCAGCAGCAACGACCCGGTGCATTATTACAGGTCGGTGGCGCCCGACCTCTATCACGACATCCTGAACCGGTGCGTCGGCCATGCGGAGCCCTGCATGGACAAGGTCATGGCCATGGATCACGGGCACAAGGCGGAAGGTGGCGGCGGTGCGGATGAAATGGCGGACATGCCCGGCATGGCGCATCACGATGCGCCGGAGGCGAAGGGCGCCGGTTCGAATGCCGCCGCCGCGACCGGAAACTGAGAAGACCACGGCAATTGCATAGGCGGCGCCCGGCGCCGTGATCGACCGAAAAAGCAGAGCAAGACGATGTTTTCAAACCCGGATCTGTGGAAGTTCATCTTCGGACGCCTGACTTGGCAGGACATCCTGCCGGAGACGATTGTCGTCTATACGTTCATCGTTGTCGCCATCGGCGGCGTCGCCATCGTTGCCGCGATCACCTATTACCGCAAATGGGGTTATCTCTGGAACGAGTGGATCACCAGCATCGATCACAAGAAGATCGGCGCGATGTACATGATTCTGGGCCTTGTCATGTTCGTGCGCGGTTTCTCCGACGCCGCCATGATGCGCTCGCAGCAGGCGATCGCCTTCGGTGCCAATCAGGGTTATCTGCCGCCGCACCATTACGACCAGATCTTCACCGCCCATGGCGTGATCATGATCTTCTTCGCGGCGATGCCGCTGATCACCGGGCTGATGAACTTCGTCGTGCCCCTGCAGATCGGCGCGCGTGACGTCGCCTTCCCGTTCCTCAACAATTTCAGCTTCTGGATGACGGCGGCAGGCGCCGTGATCGTCATGATCTCGCTTTTCGTCGGCGTCTTCGCGATGACAGGATGGCTGGCCTATCCGCCGCTGTCGGAACTGCCCTACAGTCCCGATACAGGCGTCGATTATTACATCTGGGGCCTGCAGGTCGCCGGCATCGGCACGCTTCTATCCGGTGTCAATATGGTGGCCACCATCATCAAGATGCGGGCGCCGGGCATGAGCATGATGAAGATGCCCGTCTTCACATGGACGGCTCTGTGCACCAACATCCTGATCGTCGCGGCCTTCCCGGTGCTGACGGCCGTTCTCGCCCTTTTGGCGCTCGACCGTTACGCCGGCACGCATTTCTTCACCAATACCGGCGGCGGCGACCAGATGATGTATGTCAACCTCATCTGGATCTGGGGCCACCCGGAAGTCTACATCCTCGTCCTGCCCTGCTTCGGCGTCTATTCGGAAGTCGTGGCGACGTTCTGCGGCAAGCGGCTCTTCGGCTACGCCTCGATGGTCTATGCCACGATCGTCATCACGATCCTGTCCTACCTCGTGTGGCTGCATCACTTCTTCACGATGGGTTCGGGCGCCAGCGTCAATTCCTTCTTCGGCATCACGACGATGATCATCTCGATTCCGACGGGGGCGAAGATCTTCAACTGGTTGTTCACGATGTACAAGGGCCGCATCCGCTTCGAACTGCCGATGATGTGGTCGGTCGCCTTCATGATTACCTTCGTGATCGGCGGCATGACGGGCGTTATGCTCGCGGTCCCGCCGGCGGATTTCGTGCTGCACAATTCGCTGTTCCTGATCGCGCATTTCCACAACGTGATCATCGGCGGCGTGCTGTTCGGCATCTTCGCGGCGATCAACTACTGGTTCCCGAAAGCCTTCGGCTTCAAGCTGGATCAATTCTGGGGCAAGGTTTCGTTCTGGCTGTGGGTCCCGGGCTTCTATCTTGCCTTCATGCCGCTCTATGTGCTCGGCCTGATGGGCATCACGCGGCGGCTCAACCATTTCGACGACCCGTCGTTGCAGATCTGGTTCGTGATTGCTGCGTTCGGCGCGCTGCTGATCGGGGGTGGCATCCTGGCGATGCTCGTCCAGATCGGCGTCAGCATCGCAAGACGCGACCAGTTGCGCGACGTCACCGGCGACCCATGGGACGGGCGCACGCTCGAATGGTCGACCTCCTCGCCGCCGCCGGAATACAATTTCGCCTTCACCCCGATCGTCTATGACCACGATGCGTGGTGGGACATGAAGGACCGGGGCTATGTCCGTCCGCGGGAGGGTTTCCGGCCGATCCATATGCCGAAGAACACCGGCACCGGAGCGATCCTCGCCGCCCTCGCCGTGGCCTTTGCGTTCGGCATGATCTGGTACATGTGGTGGCTCGCGGCCGTGAGCTTCGTCGCGATGATCGTCGTCGCCATCGGCCATACCTTCAACTACAACCGCGACTTCGACATCCCCGTCGAGACCGTCGTGGCGACGGAAGGCGAGCGCACCGCTTTGCTCGCCCGGCATGCGTGAGGACGGACGATGAGCACTGAAAGCGCTGTCCAGACCGCCGGCCAACCGGCCTTCTACGTGACGGAAGAAGAGCACGCGCACAGCAGCACGCTGCTCGGCTTCTGGATCTACATCATGAGCGACACGCTCATCTTCGCCGCGCTCTTCGCCACCTTCGGTGTCTTGCGGCACCGCTATGCCGGCGGCCCGACGGCAGCGGAGGTGCTGGACATTCCCGGCGTCGCGCTGAACACAGCGATGCTGCTGATTTCCTCGATCACCTGCGGCTTCGCCATGCTCGAAATGCAGAAGCGCAACAAGGGATCGACGCTCTTCTGGCTCGCCGTCACCGGCCTCTTCGGCGCCGCCTTCGTCGGCCTCGAACTGCATGAATTCGCCACCATGATCGCCGAGGGCGCCGGCCCGCAGCGCAGCGCCTTCCTGTCGGCCTTCTTCACGCTCGTCGGCACGCACGGCACGCACGTCACCATCGGCATCATCTGGCTGATAACGCTGATGGTTCAGGTCGGTCGCAAGGGCCTTGTCCACGAGAACGCGCGCCGCCTGATGTGCTTCAGCATGTTCTGGCACTTCCTCGACGTCATCTGGATCGGCGTCTTCTCGGTCGTCTACCTGTTGGGAGTCCTCTGATGAGTTCGGACGCGCACGCTTCGCATCCCGCCGACGGCCATCATGCCATCGCCGCGGACGCGCCTCACGGCTCGATGAAGGGCTACCTTACCGGCTTCGTCCTCGCCGTCGTCCTGACGGTGATCCCGTTCTGGCTGGTCATGGGCAATGTGCTCGACAACGCTGTCGCCACGAGCATTCTCGTCATCGTCTTCGCCGTCGTGCAGATCGTCGTGCACATGATCTATTTCCTCCATCTCGACACGGCGTCGGAAGGCGGCTGGAACATGCTGGCGCTGATCTTCACCGTCATCATGGTGGTGATCGGCATCGTCGGCTCGCTCTGGGTGATGTACCATCTCAACCTCAACATGATGCCGGGCATGATGACGGCCCGTCCGGGCTGATCGCCGGCCTCGAAGATGCCGGAGCAGGAGCGCGGGCGATTGAAGGCGAGACATTTCGCTCTCGCGGTCTTCGGCCTCGTCCTCTTCGCGGCCTTCATCGCTCTCGGCATCTGGCAGGTCGAGCGGCGGAGCTGGAAGCAGGCGCTCATCGCGCGGGTCGACGCGCGGGTGCATGCTGCCCCGGTTTCGGCGCCGGGGCCGAAGGAATGGCCGGCCGTCACCGCCGCGCGCGACGAATACCGGCATGTACGGCTGGAGGGCCATCTCCTGAATGGCGAGGAGACGCTGGTCTATACCGCCACCGATCTCGGTCCCGGCTATTGGGTCATGACGCCGCTGAAGCGTGACGACGGCACCATTGTCCTCGTCAATCGCGGTTTCGTGCCCACCGCCCGGCGCGATCCCTCGTCCCGCCGGCAAGGTGAGGTGAAGGGCGAGGTTACGATAACGGGCCTACTGCGGATCAGCGAACCGAGCTGGACGTTCCTGCGCTCTAACAAACCCGCCGAAAACCGCTGGTATTCCCGCGATGTCGCGGCGATCGCCAAAGCGCGGCATCTATCGGACGTCGCACCCTATTTCGTCGACGCCGACAAAACGCCCAATCCCGGCGGCTTGCCGGTCGGCGGGTTGACGCGCATCCATTTCCGCAACGCCCATCTCCAATACGCGATCACATGGTTCGCGCTGGCGCTCATGGTGATCGTCGGCGCCTTCATCGTCGTGAAGTACGAGGGAAAGCCGAGCGCGGACGGAACATAATGGCGGACGCAAAACGGCGGAAGGTCAAACCTCGGAGCCTTTGATTATGGTTCCGTCAGCTTCAGTTCGATACGGCGGTTCTTGGCCCGCGCCTCCGGTGTGTCCGAGGGGTCGAGAGGCTGGAACTGGCCGAAGCCGGCGGCGACGAGCCGGTTCGGCGAAACGCCGTTGGCGATCAGGAATTTGACGACGGCGATGGCGCGCGCCGCCGAAAGCTGCCAGTTGTCGTGGAAGCGGCCATTGCCGGAAAGCGGTACGTCGTCGGTATGGCCGTCGACGCGCAGTACCCATTTGATTTCCGGCGGGATTTCCTTCTCTAGCTCGATGATGGCGTCGGCGAGCTTCTTCATCTCGTCCTGCCCCTCCACGTTGATCTGGTCGGAACCCGAAGGGAACAGCACTTCCGACTGGAAGACGAAACGGTCGCCGACGATGCGGATGTTCTTGCGGTCGGCGAGGATCTCGCGCAGCCTTCCGAAGAAGTCCGACCGATAGCGATTCAGTTCCTGGACCCGCCGGGCCAGCGCGATGTTCAGCCGCTTGCCGAGATCGGCGATCTTGGTGTTCGATTCCTTGTCCTTCTTCTCCGAGGCATCGAGCGCATCCTCCAGTGCGGCGATCTGCGTCCTGAGCGCTGCAATCTGTTGGTTGAGGAGTTCGACTTGCGAAAGAGCCCGCTGGCTGACCTGCTTTTGGGTATCCAGTTCACCCGAGAGCGTGGTTATCCTGGCATTGGCCGCATTGCTCGCTCCGGCGCCGGCGGCCAGCAATTGCTGCAGGCGCGATTTTTCCGCCTGTGCAGCCGACAGCGATGCCTGGAGATTGGCAAGTTGGTCCTGCGCATCCTGGCTGTTCGACTTTTCCAGCGCCAGAAGCTGCGTCAGCTGGTTGATCTGCGCGTTCAGCTTGTCGAGGACAGTGTCCTTGCCGTTGATTTCGCGGTTCAGCACGAATTGCACGAGCACGAAGACCGAAAGCAGGAACATGATCGCCAGAAGCAGCGTCGACAGCGCATCGACGAAGCCCGGCCAGTAATCGACGCCGTGGTTGATGCGGCGGTTGCGTGCGAGAGCCATTTACGATGGTTCCCGCTTCTTCAGCGACTCCGCGATCCTGTCCAGCGTCGCCCTGAGTTCCTTCTGCTCGTCGGATTGCGCCTCGACCCAGTCACGCATGATCTGCTGCTCGCTTCTCATGTTCTTGACGAGGCCGGAAATGCCGTCGGCGAGATTGGCCATGGCGGCCGCCATGCGCTGGTTGGAACCGCCCGTTTCCTGCACCGCGCGGAGCTTTTCCGACAGCGCCCGGATTTCCTCGGCCGAACTGCCCTTGATCGTCTCGCCCGGAAGCTCGGAACTCAGGTCCGTCACCGAGGACAGCCAGTTT
>SCRB01000692.1 GCA_004299545.1 Rhizobiaceae bacterium | reverse complement strand
ACTATCTGGAGATGGACACGATACCGGGGGTGGACCTGCTGCAGATGGATTTCCTTGACCCCGCCGCCCCGGAGAAACTGATGGCGACGCTGGGCGCGGCGCCAGATCTTGTGATTTCCGACATGGCCGCGCCCACGACAGGGCATCGCCGCACGGATCATCTGAGGACGATGCACCTTTGCGAAACCGCCGCGGATTTCGCCATCACCGTGTTGAAGCCGGGCGGGCATTTCCTTGCCAAGACGTTCCAGGGGGGCACCGAGAACGACCTTCTTGCCCGCCTGAAGCGCTGCTTCCACAGCATCCATCACGTCAAGCCGCCGGCGAGCCGCGACGAATCCGTCGAGCTTTATCTGCTCGCCAGGAACTTCAAAGCATGATCCGGAAAAGTGGGAACCGGTTTTCCGAAAAGATCATGCTTGCGAGAAGAGCATGATCCGGAAAAGTGGGAACCGGTTTTCCGAAAGGATCGTGCTGAAACAGTTTACGACCTCTGTCTGACCGGGCCCTTCCTGCCGCTGGCGTTTGCGATGCGCAGCCGATGCCCTGAGACAGTGCCGCCGGCATCCGGCGACAGGGTGAAGAACGGTATCAGCGCGAAAAGCGTCAGCGCGGCAACGCAGAAAAAGGCGATTGCGATCGTGCCCGCGCCGACGGGCGTAGCGGTAAGATGGCTGATCATTTGCAGGAAGACGCCGGCGATTGCCACGCCGAGCGCGATGCTGATCTGCTGCGCCACGGCGGCAATCGCCGTTCCTTGGCTCGCCTGTTCCTTGTCCAGATCGGCGAAGACAAGAGTGTTGATGGAGGTAAAGACGAGCGAGCGCACGAATCCGCCTGTGACGAGGACGGCGATGATGACCCAGTGCGGCGTTGAAATAGTGAAGAAGCCGTTTGCCGCAACAAAGGCCGTGCCTAGAAGGGAGCCGAAGAACAGGATCGAGCGAAAGCCGCCCGCTCTCAGCGCTCGCGTCGCCAGGAATTTCATGCCGAGCGCGCCGAAGGCGGAGGAAAAGGTCAGAAGGCCGGAATGAAACGGCGACAGACCGAAGCCGATCTGCAGGAGAAGCGGCAGCAGAAAAGGGATGGCGCCGACGCCCAACCGGAAAAGCGACCCGCCGAGGATCGCGGAGCGGAATACGGGATTGCTGAAAAGCCTGGGGTCGAGGATGGGCTTCGCCGTCCTTCGTGCATGCCTCAGATACAGGTAGAAACTCGCGAGGCCGGTCAGCAGCACGACGATACCGACAACGGGCGGCAGGGCCGGCAGGCTGACCACCGAAAGCCCGAAGACAAGACCCGATGCGGCGATCGCTGAGAGCAGGAAGCCCTTGAAGTCGATGCGCTCGGCGACGTTGCCGGGCATAGGCGGCAGTACGCGGCCGGCCAGATAGATCCCGATGATGCCGATCGGGATATTGATGAGGAAGATCCAGTGCCAGCTGAAATAGGTGGTGATAAAGCCGCCGACCGGCGGTCCGACGACAGGGCCGATGAGCGCCGGAACGCTCAGCCACGACATTGCCGCGACAAGGTCGTTCTTCGGCGTCGAACGCACCAGGACGAGGCGGCCGACAGGCGTCATCATCGCGCCGCCTATGCCTTGGAGGAAGCGGGACACGACGAAGGCGGTAAGCGAATCGGAGGCCGCGCAGGCAAGAGATCCCACCATGAAGACCCCGATTGCGGCGCGGAAAACCAGTTTCGCGCCGAACCGGTCGGCCATCCAGCCGCTGATCGGGATAAAAATCGCAAGCGACAGGAGGTAGGATGTGAGCGCGAGCTTCAGGGCGACCGGAGTCGTCCCGATGCCGTGCGCGATCGCGGGCAGCGATGTCGCGATGACGGTGGAATCCATCTGTTCCATGAACAGTGCGACGGCGAGGACGAGCGGAACGATCCGCCCCAGCTTCTCTTCGGCCTCCGGAACCTGCGCGTCAGCGTGCCTGGCGTCTGTTTCCTCGTCGGGGGAGGGAGGATGGGTATCGTTCCGCATCTGGGGTCAAAACCGCCGGCCGCAATGGCATAAACGCGTGGGATGAAC
>SCRB01000691.1 GCA_004299545.1 Rhizobiaceae bacterium | reverse complement strand
GGCAAATCACCGGAAGAAATGGTGGAGGCGCTCGAACATTGGCTTGAGAAGCGCGGTGACGGACGAAAGTCTTCCAATGAAGGAAACTGACGCCGCCATCCTTCCGGTGCTGGAGGAACTGGCGCTTGCGGCCGGCCGCGCGATCCTGAAGATCCGCGAAGAGGGCATCACGGTCGATATCAAACCCGACGCCTCGCCGGTGACGCGTGCCGACCGTGAGGCTGAGCGCATCATACTGGACGGGCTTCACCGTCATTTTCCTGCCGTCCCCATCGTCGCGGAGGAAGAAGCGAGCGCCGGCCGGCTGCCCGAGAGGCTGGGTGAAGCCTTCTTCCTTGTCGATCCGCTCGACGGCACCAAGGAATTCGTCAAAGGCCATTCCGATTTCACGGTCAACATTGCACTCATTCGCCGCGGTGTGCCCGAAATCGGCGTCGTCTATGCGCCGGCGCGGGGCGTTCTTTATTCAGGCTGCTGCTCCGCCGGGGCGAGTGCGGTCGAAATCGCTTCGGACGGCAGGCCGGAACGCCGGCAGACGATTACCGTTCGAATAGCCTGCGCTCCCTTGACCGTGGTCGCAAGCCGTTCGCACCGGACGCGCGAAACGGACGACTATCTCACCCAATGCCCCGGTGCCGAAATCCTTTCGGTCGGGTCTTCGCTTAAATTCTGCATGCTCGCGGCGGGAAAAGCCGATCTCTACCCCCGTTTTGGCCGCACCATGGAATGGGATACGGCGGCGGGGGATGCCGTTCTGCGCGCCGGCGGCGGCATGACCAGCACGACCGACGGCAAGCCGCTTTGCTACGGAAAGCGGGGCCAGCAAGACGATGCCGATTTCGCCAATCCGTGGTTCATCGCGGCCACGTCGCGGTCCCTCGATCCGTTCGAGGGTGGAAACAGTTCTTGAAAGAGATTGATGGAAGGCTGTATGGCCAAAATCCATCGAAGGCTTTACCAGCACAGGCGACGCCTGCCTTTTGGGCCTACCGGACGTTGATTGGAGACAGCATGCAGTTTATCGATCTTGGCGCGCAACGCGAGCGGCTCGGCGGCCGTATTTCGGCGGTGGTGGAGAAAGTCATCGCCGAAGGCCGGTATATTCTCGGGCCGGAAGTGACGGAATTCGAGAACAGGATGGCCGATTATATGGGCGTCGGCCATGTCGTCGCCTGCGCCAACGGTACGGATGCGCTGGTCATTCCGCTGATGGCCTATGGCATCGGACCCGGCGATGCGGTCTTCTGTCCGAGCTTCACCTTTGCCGCGACGGCCGAGGTCGTGGCCCTCGTCGGTGCGGAGCCGGTCTTCATCGATGTCGATCCCGACACCTACAACATCGTCCCGGCACAACTCGAAACAGCGATCGCCGAGGTCAAGAAGGAAGGCCGGCTGAAGACGAAGGCCATCATTCCGGTCGACCTCTTCGGCCTTGCGGCCGATTATGCCGCCATCGCCGAAATCGCAGCGCGGGAAGGCCTGGTCGTCATCGAGGATGCGGCGCAGGCGACCGGCGGCACGCAGGGGGGCGTCAAATGCGGCGCCTTCGGCAATGTCGGATCGACCAGTTTCTACCCTGCCAAGCCGCTCGGCTGCTACGGCGACGGCGGCGCGATATTCACCAATGACGCGGACCTGACGGGAATCATGCGCTCCGTCGCGTTCCACGGCAAGGGCGCCAGTCAGTACGATAATGTCCGGATCGGGCTCAATTCGCGCCTCGATACCATCCAGGCGGCGATCCTTATCGAGAAGCTCTCCATTCTCGAAGAGGAAATGGAGATGCGCCAGGAGGTTGCGCGCCGGTATTGTGAGGGGCTTGGCAATCTGGTCAAGGTTCCCGTCGTTCCGGAAGGCAACCGCTCAGCCTGGGCGCAGTTCGCCATCGAGACGGGACATCGCGATGCGGTTCGGCAGGCCTTGAAGGAGAACGGCATCCCGACAATGGTCTATTACGAGAAGCCGCTGCATCAGCAGAAGGCCTATAGCCGCTACAAACGCGCTTCCGGAGGCCTGCCGGTCTCGGAGACCTTGCCGGACCGGATCCTGTGCCTGCCGATGCATCCCTATCTGAAAACGGATGATCAGGAACGTATTGTGGACGTTATCCGGGGAGCCGTCGAAGCGAACGCCTGACCATTCATCCTGAAAGCAAGCGGTGACAAAGGCTTGTCTCCGCTCCATGATTCAACGAACGAAGTTATGCCAGTTCGTACGCCCACGGCGGATTGGCGCCTGCACGCGAAACCGTGATCGCCGCGATGCGCGCGGCGAATTCAAGCGCTTCCGTCACGTCCTTTTCGGTGAGCCCCGCGATTTTCTCCTTGGTGAGAAGGCCCATTTCCGAGAGGGATGCCAGGATGCCGGCGTTGAACGTATCGCCGGCACCGACCGTGTCCGCGACCGAGACCACCCGCGCCGGGACGCTGACCTCGAAGCGCTCCGTATAACCTTTCGCGCCTTTCGCGCCGTGCGTGATGGCGACCAGCTTCGGCCCCATCGCCAGCCAGCGCGCCGCGATTTGCGCGTCGGTTCCCGTCTCGCCGAACCAGCCAAGGTCCTCGTCGGAAAGCTTGACGATATCCGCGAGCGCGATCATCCGCCGCATCCGCGCCATATGGGCCGTTTTGTCGGGGACAAAATCCTTGCGGATGTTCGGATCGAGCATCATGACGCGCTTCTTGTGCTCGCGCCGCATGAGCGCCTCGTAGGTCGAGCCGCTGGGTTCGGCGATGAGGGTCATGCAGCCGAAAAGCATCGCCTCAACGCGTCCGTCCAGTTCTGGCAGATCGCTTTCGTAGAGCATCCGCCCGGCGCTGTCCTCGTCGAAGAAAGTATAGCTCGCCTGTCCCTCCACGAGGCGGACGAAAGCCAAAGTCGTGTGCCGGTCGGAAATATGGGCGAAATGCGCATCGACATGGCTCTCGGCAAGCGCCGCGCGAAGCATCTGGCCGAAGAAATCGCTGGACAGGCCGGTGAGGAGGCCTGTCGGCGCGCCGATGCGGCCGAGCGCGATCGCGCTGTTGAACAAGGCGCCGCCGACATAGGGCGCGAAAGCCTGCTCGCCGGCCGTGGTCAGCCGCGGCAGCATGTCGATCAGCGTGTCACCGCAGCAAAGGATCATGGGGTAAAGGCCTTTCCGGTCCTGATGGAGAGAATGGGACAGCAACTGCCGTAGGGCCTTGGTTCGCCGCTTGCAACTGGTGGCAGGGACTTCCGATCTTGGTCCATGTCAGGCCGCTTTCAGGGAAACGGCCGGGCCTGTGAGGAAGCGGTCGGAAAGCGGCAGGCTGGCGCCGCCAAGTGCGCGGGCATGATGGCCGACCGTGCCCTCTCTTATCTCGGGAAGATGGATGCCCTCGCTGTCGAGCTTGACGATTTCCGCTCTTACGGCTTCGACGAGACGGCGACGGACATCGGCCGGCATCCAGCCGTCGATGACGGCGGCCTCGAAATCGATGACGGCGGAGGCGGCGAGCGTGGCATGGGCAAGCGCCTTCCCCGATACGCCGATCCAGTTGTCGAGGTCTTCGCCGAGATCGCCCCATTCGGACGGCGAGGTCCACAGATCGACAGGGCTGCGGCCGGAGATGGAGAGCATCTTTTCCAGCGTGGCGATTGATGCGAGGTCGATCAATTGCGCCGGCCTGCCGTCCGGACCGGGCACGGGCATGGAGCCGAGCGCGCCTGCATTGCCGGTGCGGCCGCCATAAAGGCTCTGGTTGAGGACAACGCCGCCGCCGGCGAACGCGCCGATATAATAATAGACGAAATCGCCGATCCCGCCGGTGTCGCCGAACACAAGTTCGGCACAGCAGGCGGAGGTGGCGTCGTTTTGCAGATAGACGGGGAAGGGGAGATCCGCCGCGACCATGGAGCGGATGTCGATATCGCGCCAGACGTCCATCGCGGCGGGAGCCGCGCCGATGGAATCGGCCCAGTTCCACAGTTCGAACGGCATGGCGATGCCAAGGCCGGCGATGCGCCGGTCCTGTTCCGCCGCCAGTGACGCCCGTATTCCGGCAATGCCCCTGTGAACGAAGCCGATGGTCTTGTCCGGAGTCGGGAAGGGGTAGAGCAGGTTGTGCATCGCCAGAACCGCGCCGACGAAATCGATCAGCACCAGCGTCGCGCTCCGCCGGCCGATCTTGAGGCCGAAGAAATAGGCGCCGTTCGGGTCGAGCGACATCGGGATCGAAGGCTGCCCGACCTTGCCGCGCACCGGCGCTTCACGCCGCAGCAGGCCGTCAAGCTCGAGTTCGCGCATGATGACGGAAATGGTCTGCGTGGAGAGGCCGGTGATCCTTGCGATATCGGTCTTCGAGAGGCTGCCGCGCCGTCGAACGAGCGAGAGGACCAGCCGCTGGTTGTAGTCGCGCATGCCACTCTGGTTCGTGCCGCGATGCCGGCGGTGATCGGCGGCATCGGCCAAAACCTGCTTGTCGGCCCGGCTTTCCACGACTTTCTCCCCGTCCCTAAACGGAACGTCTGAAAAATGGTCGATGCGCGAAAGGCTGTCAATAATAAATCAGAGTGATTTATTATTGACAAGAATTTCTCCATCCTGTCTTCTGACGATGGAGAATGCCGGGGAGGCAGGCCGGAATGGCCTTTTCACCAATAGCGCCAAAAGGGCGTTGTGACGAGCGGAGGAAGAAATGAAGACTGCGAATCTCTGGAAAACGATGCTGGCAGGCGCCGTGGTGTTCGGGTTTTCGGCCGGCACGTCGGCCTACGCGGCCGATATTGTCGGCCTGATCACCAAGACGGAAGGCAATCCCTATTTCGTCAAGATGCGCGAGGGCGCGCAGGCGAAGGCGAAGGAACTCGGCCTGACGCTCAGGACCTATGCCGGCAAGTATGACGGCGATAATGACAGCCAGGTGGCTGCGATCGAGAATCTGATCGCGGCGGGCGCGAAAGGCTTCGCCATTGTTCCGAGTGATTCCTCGGCGATCGTGCCGACGCTCGAAAAGGCGCGCAAGGCGGGCCTCCTCGTCATCGATCTCGATACGCCGACCGATCCCATTACAGCCGCCGATGCAACCTTTGCGACCGACAATTTCAAGGCCGGCGAACTGATCGGCGAATGGGCCAAGGGGACCCTCGGCGACAAGGCGGCGACCGCCAAGATCGCCTTTCTCGACCTGGCCGCGAACCAGCCCACGGTCGACTACCTGCGTGACCAGGGTTTCATGAAGGGCTTCGGCATCGATATCAAGGATCCCAAGCATTACGGCGATGAGACGGACCCGCGCATCTGCGGCCATCAGCCGACGGGGGGCGCCGAGGATGGCGGCCGCACGGCGATGGAGACGCTGATGCAGAAATGCCCTGACGTGAACGTCATGTATTCTATCAACGAACCGGCAGCGGCGGGCGGATATCAGGCGCTCAAGGCCGCCGGCAAGGACGATGGTTCGGTGCTGAGCGTGGCCATCGACGGAAGCTGCGACGGTGTCAAGAACATCCAGGCCGCTACGCTCGGTGCGACCAGCCAGCAATATCCGCTGAAGATGGCGGTGATGGCGATGGAAGCGATCGACACTTTCGTGAAGACCGGCAAGAAGCCACAGCCCACTCCCGGTCAACAATTCACCGATACCGGAGCGCAGCTCGTAACCGATCATCCGGTGAAAGGCGTTCCCTCCATCGATACGAAGGAAGGCCTCAAGCTCTGCTGGGGCTGAGCGACCTCGCTGCTTTCGTTCGATAGGACGGGAGCCAGACGCCAGGAAGGACCGCGGATCGCGGTCCTTCCACATCGGTGAGGGCCAGTCTCGGGAGACGGAACATGGACGAGGATGCGCGGGGCTCGACCCTCGCTGAAAGCGGCTTGAAGGGAGCAAGCCAATCCCTTGCAAGCTTCGAGGAAGAGACGAAGACGCTGGTCAAGCGTGTGCAGCATGTCCTGCATGAATTTCCGACCGCAATTCCCTTCATCGTTCTCATTGTCGGCATCATCATCTTCTCGTTTGCCGCCGGCAGCAGGTTTTTCGCGCCGTTCAACCTGTCGCTGGTGCTGCAGCAGGTGACGATCATCGGCACGCTGGGGATCGCCCAGACGCTGGTGATCCTGACCGCCGGCATCGACTTGTCGGTCGGCGTGATGATGGTGCTTTCATCGATCATCATGGGGCGGCTCGCCGTCGTCTGGGGCTGGCCGCCTGAAGTCGCCTTCGCTCTCGGCCTTTTGGCCGGCACCGCATGCGGCTTCATCAACGGCGTCCTCGTCGCATGGATCAAGCTGCCGCCCTTCATCGTGACGCTCGGCACGTGGAGCATTTATGGCGCGCTGATCATACTGGTATCGCACTCCGAGACGATCCGCTCCGAAGACATCGATCGCATGGCGCCGATACTGCACTGGACGGGTCACCGCATCATCTTTGGCCATGGCGCGCTCATAACCTACGGCTCGATCCTCATGATCGTGATGGCGGTGATGGTCTGGTACATACTGAACCGGACGGCCTTCGGCCGCCATGTCTATGCGGCGGGCGACGATCCGGAAGCGGCCAGGCTGAGCGGCATCAACACCAACGCGACGCTGATCGGCGTCTACACGATCGCCGGATTCATTTGCGCGGTTGCAGGCTGGATCCTGATCGGGCGAATCGGGGCTGCAAGCCCGCTTGGCAACCAGACCGCCAATCTCGACGCGATTACCGCCGTTGTGATCGGCGGAACCTCGCTCTTCGGTGGCCGTGGTTCGCTCGTCGGCACGCTCGTCGGTGCGTTGATCGTCGGCGTCTTTCGCGACGGCCTGGCGCTCGCCGGCGTCAACGTGCTGTGGCAGGAGTTCGCGGTCGGTATCCTGATTATCCTTGCCGTCACGATCGACCAGTGGATCAGGAAGATTTCGACATGAGCACCCAACCCGTTCTGGAGGCGAAAGGCCTCATCAAACGCTACGGCAGGGTCGTGGCGCTGGATCACGCCGATTTCGATCTCATGCAGAACGAAATCCTTGCCGTTATCGGTGACAATGGTGCGGGCAAATCGACGCTCATCAAGGCGCTCTGCGGCGCGGTCATCCCCGATGGCGGGACGATCCGGCTCGACGGGAACGAGGTGCATTTCCGCTCGCCGATCGAGGCGCGCAATGCCGGCATCGAGACCGTCTACCAGAACCTGGCATTGTCGCCGGCCCTCTCCATCGCCGACAACATGTTCCTCGGGCGCGAGGTCCGACAGGAAGGCTTTCTCGGAAAGGTCCTGCGCCGCCTCGATCGCTCGAAGATGCAGCGCATCGCCCGTGAGAAGCTCTCCGAACTTGGCCTGATGACGATTCAGAATATCAACCAGTCGGTCGAGACGCTTTCCGGCGGCCAGCGGCAGGGCGTGGCGGTTGCCCGCGCCGCCGCCTTCGGCTCGAAAGTCATCATCATGGACGAGCCGACGGCGGCGCTTGGCGTCAAGGAATCCCGCCGTGTTCTCGAACTGATCCTGGACGTGAAGCGCCGCGGGCTGCCGGTCGTGCTGATCTCGCACAATATGCCGCATGTCTTCGAGGTAGCCGACCGTATCCATATCCACCGGCTCGGCCGCCGTCTTGCCGTCATCAATCCGAAGGAACATTCCATGTCGGACGCGGTCGCCTTCATGACGGGCGCCAAGACGCCGCCTGAACTGACGGAAGCGGCGTGAGTTTGTTGCGAAAGAGGGTCTGCAGCATTAGGGTAAGAGGCGAAATTTCCCCTATCGGCGGAGGCGCTGCGGGCAGTAAAAGGGAGGAAAAGCATTGGTCTCCCGGTGCATGAATTGCCGGGTGCATGACATGGAGAGTCGGCATGAATATCGGGGTAAAACCTGATCCTGAGGAGGTTCCGGGCCGCCCGGCCGACGCGAAATCTCTCGCCCGTGAAATCCTTTCGGCTCTCACTTACCGCGTCGGCAAGGATCCGACCGTGGCGACCCAGCACGACTGGCTGTCGGCCACGAGCCAAGTCGCCCGCGATCGCATGGTCGAACGCTGGATGGCGTCGACGAAAAGGGCATACCAGCAAAGCGACAAGCGTGCTTTCTATCTCTCGCTGGAATTCCTCATCGGCCGGCTTCTGATCGATTCGATCTCCAATCTCGGTTTGATGGAGGCGTTCCGCGAGGCGCTTTCCTCCCTCGATGTCGACCTGGACGAAATCGCCGCGCTGGAATCCGATGCGGCGCTCGGCAATGGCGGCCTCGGCAGGCTTGCCGCCTGCTTCATGGAATCGATGGCGACCGTCGATATTCCCGCCCATGGCTACGGCATTCGTTACACCAACGGCATGTTTCGGCAGGAAGTCTCGGATGGCTGGCAGGTCGAACTTCCGGAGACATGGCTGAGCCATGGCGACCCGTGGGAATTCGAGCGGCGCGAACGCTCCTTCGAGATCGGCTATGGCGGCACCGTGGAACTTGTCACTTCGGCGGACGGCATGGAGGAACGCCATCTCTGGAAGCCGCAGGAACGCGTCCTTGCCGTAGCCTATGACACGCCGGTGGTCGGCTGGCGTGGCAAGCGCGTCAACACGCTGAGGCTCTGGTCGGCGATGCCGGTCGATCCCATCTTGCTCGACAGGTTCAACGCCGGCGACCATATCGGCGCGCTGATGGAGAGCAACAAGGCGGAGAGCCTGTCGCTGGTGCTCTATCCCGCCGATTCGAGTCCCGCCGGGCAGGAACTTCGGCTGAGGCAGGAATATTTCTTCTCCAGCGCTTCGCTCCAGGACATTCTCCAGCGCCATGTCTATCAGTATGGCGACCTGACATCGCTGCCCGACAAGGCGGCGATCCATTTGAACGACACGCATCCCTCGATCGCGATCGCGGAACTGATGCGGTTGTTGATGGACGTCCACGGCCTCGATTTCGAGACGGCATGGCGCGTCACCAAGGGGACCTTCGCCTATACGAACCACACGCTCCTGCCTGAGGCGCTGGAAAGCTGGCAGCTTTCCATGTTCGAGCACCTCCTGCCGCGCCATATGCAGATCATCTACGCCATCAATGCGGCTGTACTGAAAGAAGCGCGCGGTCACGAGGGCTTCGACGACCAGAAGATCCGCAATATCTCCCTCATCGAGGAAGGCGGCCAGCGCCGGGTGCGCATGGGCAATCTCGCCTTTGTCGGCTCGCATTCGGTCAACGGCGTCTCGGCTCTCCATACGGAACTGATGAAGAAGACGGTGTTTGCCGATCTCAATCAGCTTTATCCCGGCCGCATCAACAACAAGACCAACGGCATCACGCCGCGCCGCTGGCTGATGGAGTGCAACCCCGGCCTGTTTGCGCTGGTGAGGGAGGCGATCGGCGACCGTTTCATGGACGATACCGAAGCGCTTTCGGATCTGAACACGCATGTCGAGGACGCGGCCTTCCGGGAGGCCTTCGCCGCGGTGAAGCGCGCCAACAAGGAGCGCCTTGCGAAGATGGTCGCCGAGCGCCTTGCGATCAGGCTCGACCCTGCTGCCATCTTCGATGTGCAGGTGAAGCGTATCCACGAATACAAGCGGCAATTGCTCAACATCGTCGAGACGGTGGCACTCTACGACCAGATCCGTTCCCATCCGGAACTGGACTGGACGCCGCGCGTGAAGCTTTTCGCCGGCAAGGCGGCGCCGAGCTATTACAACGCCAAACTCATCATCAAGCTCGCCAACGACGTCGCCCGCACCATCAACCGCGACCCGGCGGTGAGGGGGCTCCTGAGGGTGGTCTTCGTCCCGAACTACAATGTCAGCGCCGCCGAGATCATGATCCCGGCCGCCGATATTTCGGAGCAGATCTCGACAGCTGGCATGGAAGCCTCGGGCACCGGTAACATGAAGTTCGCGCTGAACGGGGCGATCACGGTCGGGACACTCGACGGCGCCAATATCGAGATCAAGGAACGGGTCGGCGACGACAATATCCTCATATTCGGCCTGACGGCGGAAGAGGTGGGCGAGCGCCGTTCGAACGGCTACCAGCCGCGCGCAATCATAGAGGCGTCGCCGGAATTGCAGCAGGCGCTGTCGGCCATCACGTCGGGCGTCTTCTCGCCGGACGACCGCGATCGCTATCGCGATCTCGTCGCCGGGCTTTACGACCATGACTGGTTCATGGTTGCCGCCGATTTCGATGCCTACAGCGCTGCCCAGAGGCGCGTGGATGGAATCTGGAACGACCGGGCGAGGTGGAACCGCATGGCGATCCGCAACACGGCCAATGTCGGCTGGTTCTCCTCCGACCGGACGATCCGCGAATATGCCCGGGAAATCTGGAATGTGCCGACGAAATAGCGGAATATCGTTTTTACGACTTGAAAACGCCTGATCGGAGTTTTATGCCCCGCGCCCGAAAACAGCCCGCCGACAAAGAAGCGCTGCCTTTGACGGCGCCATCGGACATCGGGGCGATCGTTGCCGGAGAACATGACA
>SCRB01000690.1 GCA_004299545.1 Rhizobiaceae bacterium | reverse complement strand
CGGCGATCTCTCCGACAGGTCGCTGCTTGTCGTCACGCAGACGGTGTGGGAAAATGTCGGCAGCCTGAAGAAAGCCGGGGCCGTGGGTGATCTTCTCGGCGTCTTCCTCGATGCCTCGGGCCGGCCTGTCGATCATCCGCTTAACGAACGGACGATGGCGATCTCGCCGGCGGATCTCAAGGCGATACCCGATTCCATTCTTGCCTCGGGCGGCCTGAACAAGGCGCCGATCGTCAGGGCGATCCTGTCCTATGGCTATGTGAAGCGGGTCGTGACGGACGAGGATTGCGCCGCCGCCATCCTTTGAACCTTGCGAGGCTTACTGCGGGAAGCGGCGCGGCCTGAGGGGCGCGAGACTCCTGCCGTCCTTGTCGAAAAGGTAGCAGAGATCGGCATTGACGCCGATCGAGACCGCGTCGCCACGGCCTGCCATCACGTCGCCGGCACGCCGGGCGACGAGCGAAATGCCGTCGGCGAGCGAAGCATGAAGCAGCACCTCGCTGCCAAGATGCTCCACCAGTTGCGCGGTGGCCGGCAAGGTGAGGTCTGCCGCGGCGTTTTCCGCCGAACCGATATGAAGATGTTCCGGCCGCACGCCGAGATCGACCGTGTCGCCCTTGGCGAGCCCGCCGGCCTCGACCGGAATGGAAACGTGCTGGGCGCCGGGTAATTCCACGGCGACGCCCCCGGTGCTGGCTTCCACGACTTTCACCTTGAGGAAATTCATTTTCGGCGAGCCGATGAAACCGGCGACGAAGAGGTTTTGCGGCTGCCGGTAAAGATCGAGCGGCGCGCCGATCTGCTCGATCCGGCCGGCATTCAGGACCACGATCCGGTCGGCCATCGTCATGGCTTCGACCTGGTCATGGGTGACGTAGATCATGGTCGAGCGCAGCCTTTCGTGAAGCCCGACCAGTTCGGCGCGCATCTGCACGCGCAGTTCCGCGTCGAGGTTCGACAGCGGCTCGTCGAAGAGGAAGGCGCGCGGCTGGCGCACGATGGAGCGCCCAATGGCGACGCGCTGGCGCTGGCCGCCCGACAGTTCCTTCGGCTTGCGCCCGAGCAGGTGCCCGATCTGCAGCATCGCCGCGGCTTCCTTGACGCGCTTGTCGATCTCCGCTTGCGGAACCTTCGCCACCTTGAGGCCGAAAGCGATGTTTTCGACGACGGTCATATGCGGATAAAGCGCGTAGGACTGGAACACCATGGCGACGCCGCGCCGCGCCGGCGGCCATGCCGTCACGTCGTCCTCGCCGATGACGATGCGGCCGCCCGACGGTTTCTCCAACCCGGCAATGGTCCTGAGCAGGGTGGTCTTTCCACAGCCCGACGGGCCGACGAAGACCACGAACTCCCCGTCCTCGACCGAAAAGGACACGCCGTTCAGCACCGCGACGGGGCCATAGGATTTCCTGATCTGCTCGATGCGGATTTGCGCCAAGGCTATCCTCCTGCTGCTACTTCACCGCACCCATGGTCAGGCCGCGCGCGATATATTTGTGAACGGCGATGCCGCCGATGATGACGGGCGCGCACACCATGGTCGCGCTGGCGAGCACCTTGGGCCATGGAACGACATAGCCGCCGAGATAGGTCAGCGCGATGGTGGGCGCGGTCCGCGACCCATGCCCCGGCGTGAGGATGAACGCATAGAGCAGATCGTTCCAGGCGAAGATGCCCGACAGGATAGCCGAAACCGCAAGGCCGGGCGCCACCAGCGGCAGGCAGATGCGCATGAAGATCTGGAATCGGTTCAGCCCGTCGAGCTGCGCCGCTTCCTCGAGTGCCACCGGCACGGAGCGGAACTGGTCGACCATCAGCCACACCACCAGAGGAATGATGAAAATCTGATAGACGAGGATCAGGGTGATGAGGTTGTTGATGAGATGCAGCCTGGCCGCCGTGAGATAGAACGGGATCAGGACGACGACGGGCACCAGCATCCAGTTGGTGACGTACCAGAACCAGATCTCCTGACGGCCGCGGAACGTGTAGCGGGCTATCCCATAGGCCGCGGGAACCCCCGTCACGAGGCCAAGAGCGACCGACGCGACGGTGACGATGAGTGAATTCCTGAGTGCGATCAGGACGCCTGAATCGCTGATCGCCTCGGCATAGGCGGCAAATGTCGGTTTCCACAACCAGACAGGCGGAATGCTGAAGAGTTGATCCTGCGTCTTCAGCGAACCCGCGATCATCCAGTAGAGCGGAAACAGGATGACGATGAGGATGACGATGAGGCCGGCGACATGCAGCGCCCGGCCAACCGCTTCTCCAAAGCCGGTCCGCATCATTCGATCTCCTTGTAGAAGAGCCGGATATAGATGCGCGCCAGAATGATCGACAGGACGAGCATGAGAATGGATTCCGCCGAGGCGACGCCGATATCGAATCCGCGGAAGGCGAGGCGTTCGATCTGTATAATCGCGACCTCGGTAGCTGTACCCGGACCGCCCTTCTCGATCGTGTAGATCATGTCGAATGCCTTCATGGTGAAGGCGGTCTGGAAGACGAGCGCGGCGGTGATGCCGGGAAGGAGGTAAGGCAGCCGGATCGCGGCGAAACGCGGCCACCAGCGCTCGGTTTCAAGCAATGCCGCCTCGTCGATCTCCGGGGGAACCGTTGAAAGGGCCGCCGCGAGGACAAGCGCGACGAAGGGTGTCCATTCCCAGATCTGCACCATGATGACGGTGATGAAGGCGCTGGTCGTGCCGCCCAGCCAGTCGACGGGGCCGAGGCCGAGCAGGCTGAGCAGGTAATTGATGATGCCGAGCTGCTGGTTGAACATCAATTGCGTCAGGAGGCCGATGACGGCCGGCGTGATGGCGATCGGAATGACCAGACAGATCTGCAGGAGGCGGCGCAACAGCGGCGCGCGGTCGGAATCGAGCGCCAGCGCGATCAGCATGCCGAGCACCAGTTCGATCGGCAGCGTCACCGCGATCAGGATCAGGGTGCGCAGCACGGCGCTGCCGAAGTCGAGCGAGGTGAGGGCCGTGATATAGTTC
The DNA here is from genome assembly GCA_004299545.1 of Rhizobiaceae bacterium. Taxonomy (GTDB): domain Bacteria; phylum Pseudomonadota; class Alphaproteobacteria; order Rhizobiales; family Rhizobiaceae; genus Mesorhizobium_L. Next base: position 5 of record SCRB01000690.1, on the reverse strand, counting down.
ACACC